>JBBFMI010000076.1:0-8302 GCA_037478635.1 Candidatus Geothermincolales bacterium
CCTTACAAGAGGAAGGCTATTTGATTGTTTTGGTTCTTGTCCAGAACTACCCAGACACAATTACTTATACGCTACCTCCCGAAGAGCAAAAATGGGAGATATCGATTGTGTTTTCGTGCCTGTGGACAGGAAGAGTCGATGCGTATTGCCAGAGGTTATAGAAAGAGCTCCAAGGGTAATTTTCTTGCATAACCACCTGTATCAATAAATAGGCACGTCTTTCCGATAATCGGGTAGGACGAAGAGAGGTGGTCTATGGCCTATACCATATTGATCGCGGACGACGCCCTCTTCACCAGGAGCCTCCTCCGGGAGATACTGCAGGAGCACGGCTTCCGCCACGTGGTGGAAGCGGAGAACGGCGCCGAGGCCATGTGGGAATATCAAAGGTGGAGGCCGGACCTGGTGATCATGGACATCAATATGCCGGAGATGGACGGGCTCCGGGCGATAAGGAATATCCTCGCTATGGATCCGGGAGCGAGGATCGTGGTCTGCACGGCCCTGGGAGAAAAACACCTCATGTTGGAGGCCCTGGACCTGGGGGTCAAGGATTTCATCACCAAGCCGTTCCAGCCCAACAAGGTGGCCGAGACCGTCAAGAGGGCGCTCGGGATTTCCGATCCGGGCGAGTCGTGAAGGTGGATGACGAGTTCAGGCCTCCTCGCTGATTCAAGCCGTCTAGCGTTCGTCATCCGAGAGTAGCCTGCGCAAGTTCCTCAGGGCGGAGGAGTGAAGCTGGCTTACCCTCGACTCGGAGATATCCATGACCTCGCCGATCTCTTTCATGCTCAGCTCGTCGAAATAGTAGAGGACCAGCACGATCTTCTCCCTTTCCGGGAGGTTTTCAATGGCCTGGTAGAGGCGGCGGGTCGACTCTTCCCTCTCCGCCTCCTCCAGGGGATCGGGAGCGCTTTCGTCCATCAAGCTCTCGAGGATATCCAGGGCGTCATCGGTCTCCCTGTGGCCCACCAGTGCTTCGAGGGACAGTACTTGGGCGGAGTCTATGTCCCTGAGGATGTTGAGGTACTTGGATGTATTTATTCCCAGGTAGTCGGCCACCTCGCCCTGGTCCGGAAGGCGCTGGAGCCGGGACGAAAGGGTGTCAATAGCCTGGTGCACCTTCCTTATCTTCGCCATCAGGGACCTGGGAAGACGCTTTTCCGCGCGGAGCCCGTCAAGGATGGCGCCCCAAATCCTCTTGCGGGCATAATCCTCGAAATCGACTCCCTTGGTGGAATCGAACCGGGTGGAGGCGTCTAAAAGGCCCATGAAGCCATATCCGACGAGATCCGCGAACTCCACCGAGGGAGGGAGCCTTCTCCTGAGGGAGCGGGCAACCGAGCTGACGAGCCACGAATAACTCTTCACCAGCTCTTCGTCTGCTCCGGAGGAGTTGCTGTTGTTCGCCTTCTCCAGGGGTTTCAAGCTGCCCATTTTTGCCTCCCTTTTTTGCCGGCACTTATTTCTCGGAACAAACCCCTGATTTGCCCATAGCGAAAGGGTAGTATTGGAGGTAACCTGAAGTATGATCCCTGATTTTCCAGGGGTTCTTCGAGACGGGCGGCCTTTGAGGATTGAAAGGCTGTGGCATCGAGTCAGGGGAAGGGGATATGATGGAAAAAGATGAAATCAGATGGTACCTGGTCCTTGCCCTATTGCTTCTCTTGCTGAGCGGCGTTCTCTACCTCTTCCACTTCATCGTCTTTCGGGACGTGCGACACATCTTCATTTACATGGTGGGAGACCTGGCCTTCCTTCCCATAGAGGTGCTGTTGGTGGCGGTGATCGTTCACAGGGTCCTGGAAAGGGGAGAGAAGAGGCGGCGATTGGAAAAGCTGAACACTATCATAGGCGTGTTTTTCGGTCGCATGGGAAACGACCTCCTCGCCCTCGTGTCCAGGTGCGATAACAACAGGAGGTCACTGGAGAGAGGTCTTTGCCTGGGCGAAGACTGGGATGAAGAGGACTTTCTCGAAGCCTTTCAAACGGTGGCCACGGTGGGAGGCGAGCTCGAGTGCACTGAGGAGACGGTGAGGGAGCTACGAGATTTCTTTGCGCCGAGGGAGGATTTCCTGGTGACGCTGCTGGAAAACCCCAGCCTCATGGAACACGAGGAATTCACCGACCTCCTCTGGGCGGTCTTCCACCTGGCGGAGGAGCTCCGGTACCGGGACTTGGCAGACCGCCTTCCTCCCTCGGACCTGAAGCACCTAACGGGGGACCTGAACCGGGTTTACAGGCTTCTGGCCAGGGAATGGCTGCGCTATGCTCGCCACCTCAAGAAGCACTACCCTTACCTGTATTCCCTCTTGGTAAGGACCAATCCGTTCAACCCCTCGTCTTGCGTGGTGGTGAATGGCTGATGGGCCTTTGACTGGCTCACTGTAAATGTGGTCCCACGTTATGGATTCCCTGGTGCAAGCGGGATAAGAAGCAAACCAAGGTAGCCAGGCTGAGCACCGTCGGATGAGCCCTGAAGCGGGCAAAGTTCCAGGCTATGCTTGGATTGACTTCCTTCCGCGATGGCGGATATTTTCCGGCAATCTCGAGAAAAACTCTTAGCTCCTTCTACCCACGGGATTGTCGGCGCCGTGGGGGAGAATCTTGGTGAGGGGCAGAGCCCGAGGGCGAGACCTGAGCTGAAAGTGGGCGCGGAGGGAATCCCAGGATGGAACTCGAGGACAAGTTGAAGATACTGGCCGCGGCCGCCCGCTACGACGTGGCCTGTGCGGCCACCGGCCTCAGGGGATGCCGGGGGAGGAAAAGGGGCTCGCCGCCCCTCGGCGTATGCCATGTGTGGGCGGAGGACGGCAGAACGGTATCCCTTCTGAAAGTACTGTTGACGAACCGGTGCGTGAACGACTGCGCCTACTGTGCCCATCGCTCGTCTGCGGATGGGCCACGCATTGGTTTCCAACCCCGGGAACTGGCCCGACTCACGTGGGAGCTCTACCGGAGAAATTACGTGGAAGGGATCTTCCTCAGCTCGGGGGTGTGGAAGTGCCCTGACCATACCATGGAGATGATGATCAGGACCGCGCGGTCTCTGAGGGAGGAGTATTCGTTACCGGGATACATACACCTCAAAGTCATTCCAGGATGTGACCCCCAGCTGGTGCGCCAGGCCGCCTTTTACGCGGACAGGTTGAGCGTCAACATAGAGCTTCCCCGCGAAGAGAGCCTCCGCCACCTGGCTCCGCAAAAGGATTTTCAGCAGATACTGGGACACATGGCCCTTTTGGCGGAGCTTGTCAAGGAAGGCAAGGAAAGAGCAAGGGGAGGAAATCCCAGGAGCGCTTTGATGCCGGCAGGTCACACCACCCAGCTGGTCGTGGGGGCCTCTCCCGATGACGACCTGGCTATACTTTCCACCTCCCAGCGACTTTACGGCGAGTTCGGCCTGCGTAGGGTCTATTATTCGGCCTTCATCCCGGTGGACGAGGATCCGAGGATTCCCGTGAACGCGCGACCTCCCCTCCGTAGAGAGCATCGACTTTACCAGGCGGACTGGCTGATAAGGTTCTACGGTTTCCGGGCCGAAGAGCTACTCTCTCCGGGAAAGCCATTTTTGGACGTCGAGGTGGATCCCAAATTGGGTTGGGCCTTACGCCACCCGGAGTTTTTCCCGGTGGACGTCAACCGGGACAGTAAGGAGCGACTGCTGCGGGTTCCAGGTATAGGTCCCGTCTCGGCAAGAAGGATTCTCAAGGCTCGTCGTGAGCGGACTCTCCGCTGGGACGACCTCCCCCGGTTGGGGGTAGTGATGAAAAGGGCCCGACCCTTTGTGACCTGTGCTGGCGGGATCGACCGGGATGCAGATTTCGCCACCCTCTCTGGATGGTGGGAGGGTGGGGATAGGGAGAGGGTTGTCAGCTGGTTTGGAGGAGAGGAACAAGGAAGGGGAGCACAACTGGCATTGCTTGGAATCGAGGTCGATTAGGAAGGTGGTGCCATGCTCGAGGTCTTACTCTACGATGGATCCTACCCGGGATTCCTATCGGCTTGCCTTAATGCTTTGCGACGGGGAGACGAAGAGGTGGAGATAAGGCAAGGGGAAGAAGGACAGCTTGTGTTGGGCGGGTACTACCTCGTCGAGGCTGGGCCCGATGATGCCGCCAAGATGCGTAGCTGGATAGCAGAACAAATGGGCAGGAAGGCGGAAAGGTGGGCCGAGCTTGCTTTCCGGTCGGAATTCCAGGACAGGGAAGAAGCCCTCCTCGCCTTCTTCCGCCTGGGGCTTAAAGAGGGCAGAAGATGGGATCGTCAGCCCCTGCCACCGGAAGTGGAAAGGGTGGCGAGGATGGCTCGCTTCACCTGGCGGGAATACCATCGATGGAAGGGGATAACCCGTTTTTCCCGCCCCGTGGAAGGTGGTCGTTACCTGGCGGAGGTGGAGCCCTCCGCCGATATCATCGAGCTTCTGGCAGCTCATTTCCGGAAGAGAATGCCCACTCTTTCCTGGGAGATCAGGGACCTGAAAAGGGCAAAGAGGGCGGTACACCGGGCCAGTTACCATCTCCTGGAAGAGACTACCGAACGATTTCTCCCCGAAAGGGATCGGGCTTTTTCGCTGTGGAAGGTTTATTACACTTCAATCTACCTTCCCGAGAGGCTAAACCCGAGGCTCAAGAGGTCGCACCTCCCTGCCAGGTACTGGAAGTTCGTGCCCGAATACGTGGAGAGCGCGACGAAGGGCCCGGTGGTCGATCGCTTGGATTTCGATTCAGGTCTTAACATCGAGACGAAGATTCAGATTTAAAGCCCGGTCCGCTTTGATTACAAGGACCATGTCTGATAACTGGACGAGGCCTCGGCGGGTTGATATACGATGGGCCGCAATAATTTCGTCTGGGCGGCATAGGTGACCAAAGTATGATGGGTCGTCAAAGGATGAGCGCCAAAGGGCGCTTCAGGTGGGTCCATGAAGAACGATGAAATACTCAAGGTCATTGGCCCAAATGCTTGCATCGGTTCTTTCGGCTCCAGATGCGGACAGGATCAATGACGCCTAAACGACAGGTGGGCGATGTGGCAAGTGAAGATAAAAGGCACCTTATAGGCATTTCCTCTTTTAATGGTAGATGGACCGAAGACAAAAGCCGCCGCCCCGAGGGGCGGCGGCTTTTGATTGCCGGGTTTAGTTCAGTTCAAGCTGACCACTGGCAGGGTTATGGACGATGGACGGTCGGGAGCATGGTGGACCAGTATAAGGTTGAGCCCCCAGTAAGGCCAGATGCTCAGCAAGTCGGCGGTGGCCAGTTCCAGCTTGATGCGGCTTCCTTTGCGGAAACGATGATAGACCGCCTGCATCTCCAGCTCTCCCCCGGTGGACGATATCCCCCAGGGCTTTAGGTTCTGACCCTCAAACCATCCCCGGCTCACCAGGACCTCTTTCCCCTCGGGCGTGACCTCGTACAGGAAGGGCACCAGCTGGGCGAAGGCTTGCTGGGACTGGAAATAGAGCTCGATGCCGGGGGCACCCATTATGACCAGGTCCTGGGGAAGCGGATCGCTGAGGTAATACTGCTGGGCATAGGGAATCTCCACCAGCCGGAAGCGCAAGGGGATGTCCAGCTCCCCGGTCGATCCCAACAGGGCACCCGCGTCTCTCAAGTACATCAGGGAAAAAGAGCCGGTGACCCCGGTATTTACCAGCAGATCCGGGAAAGTGCCCCATCCCTGGGGAACGTTGCCGTCGAGCTTCCCCGACCAGTCGGGCGCTTTGGCGAGGTAGAGCTTCATCCTGTGGGTGCCGGGCAGGGGATAGGTTTCCGCGGTCCTGAAGTTCCCCGGCACGTCGCCCGCGAAGTATACCAGCGGGGGCTCGCGGTCTACCCCGTTGTCCACTCCCTTGAGGAACCGGTCGAACCAGCGCAGTATTTCTCCCCTTAACCAGTTCTGTTCCTCGTTCTCCGGGATGTTCAGGATGGAATTGCTCACCATCCCACCTATATGCCCGTGGTTGGTGACGAAGATGCGCTTGGGAACTCCCTCCTTGACCAGGCGGGAGAACACCCGCAGCCCCTCGTTGGCGTAGAAGATGTCGTCGTTCCATCCGGTGAGGATCATCATGGGGACGGTTACCGGGTGATCCGCCCGGTCGTCCATGTCGGGATCGCACCAGTAGCGGATGGAACGGCGGTTCATGTATTCCCTGACCCTTTGCATGTCGTCCGTCCGGCGCTGCAGTGCGGCTCCCGCCATCCAGGGCATCATATCATCCACCGAGCTGATCAGTGGAAGGGCTCTCCATATACCGTCCATCATGCCATAGAACTTCTCCCAGGGCGACTTGTAGGGGCTCTGAAGGAGGTTCACGGTGTTCAGTAAAAAGCCGGAGAGCCTCCCTATGTAGGCGGTGGCGATGAGCATGAGCCCTATCGTCATCTTGGTGGTCTGGTGGGGGAAGATGGAGAACATGAGGTCGGCCCCGCCGTGGAGTGGGACCACCGTCCGGACCCTCGGATCACCAGGGTCTCCCTCCATGGGGTTTTCGCGGGGCGTGATGAGATAGGTATGACATCCTCCCATGGAGTACCCCGTCACCCCGGTGATGGGGCCCAGCTCGTCCTTCAGCACCGGGAAGCGGTCATCCTGCCCCACGAGAGTGATGATGGTGCTCAAGTCCCGGATCTCGTTTTCCGGGGCCATGACGGTTATCTGGCCACCCGAGCCATCCCAGCCGCGCACCGTGTAGGTGGCGCAGACGTAACCGTGACCGGCGAACTCCCGGGCCATCCTGTCCCAGAATGTCCGGTCGCATCCCCAGGGATGGACCATCACCAGCAGGGGATACTTGGTATTTCCGCCGGTGTCAGGGAAATAGACTGCCACCGGGACGGTGATACCGGGAGCCACCTCCCACCTCTCTTCCACCACCTTTACGGGCAGATTGGGGTTGGCCGGGGGGCTGGGCGGGTCAGCAGGTGAGGCGGGGACGAAGACGAGAAGGACAAGGGGAACGAGAAGCGAGACCACACAAGCGCGGGTTCTTTTGGCGAGCATCGCAAACCCCCTTACTTGAGATACCGACAGCCGACATGCGAGTGGCCGTTTCCCCGTAACGGCCCCGCAGATTTGTGAAAGTAAAGATACCACGGAATGTTGATATTTGCAACAATCAAGGAAATACTGATCGACTGTCCGGTTCAGCGAGAACCCGTGGGAAGGGGACCTCTTTTGGACGTCGAGAAGGGAATTCGGTGAATGGGGATGGGGTTTCAGTCAGCTTGCCCGGATGGCCCGTTCTTCGCAGGCCGGTTGGAGATAGCGGTTTCCGCTTTGGATTACGTCTAAAGAGGGCACACCGAACGAAAAGAAGAAGGGCCGGGGGATATGCCCCCGGCCCGGGCGGTCCTTATCAGCCGCAGCTCCTGTTGCACTTGCAGGTTCCGCCCTTCTTCCTCGGGATCTTCGTGATCCTCATCTCACCACCTCCTTGGTAGTGAAGTTCCTCCACCATCAATTGTAACCATTTTATGGGTGCAGTATTCCATCCATTTTGACGCGCGTCAGTCGGCCTGAAATCGCATCCTCTTGAAGACGGTGGACCTCTCCGGGGCTATAGCGCCCTGGCCCCCGGCCATCATCCACCTGGAGCCGGGAATTCCCTGCCCCTTCGCCGGCAGGCCAGGGGATCGGGATTCCCGGGCCCCGAGAGCACGAGGCCCCGGTAAAGGCAACCACCTCCGCAAGTGGGAAGGTCAGGGCAATCGATGCATGCGGCAGGGGGTCCTTTCCGGGGGAGTTTTTTCCAGGCGGACCGCAAGCCCTCCCTTACATCACCGCCGCATTCCCTGAAATAGCCGCACTTCACCAGCATGCCCTCCGGCGTGACGCAGGCCATGTGGGTTCCGCATCCTTCCTCGCCGGGGGCTTCGTGCGGCCCAGGTCCCCAGCCGAGTTCGAGCAGGGGTACCACGTCTTCCACCGGGGGGAGCAACCACCGGTGTTGCGCCAGCCTTCCCTCGGGCACGGGATACTCCAGGCTCCAGGCCATCACGCCCAGTTCTTCCAGTAGTTTTCCCAGTTCTCGTAGCTCGCCCAGGTTGCGAGCGTGGACCACCGTGGCCACGGAGACGTCCTTTCCCAGCTCGAGGGCTCGGCGCAGCCCCTGCAGGGCTAGGCGGAAGGAACCCTTTCCCCTCAGATAGTCGTGTCCTTCCTCCAGTCCGTCCAGGGATACCTGTACCTCATGGAAGGGCAGGAGTTCTGGTGAGACCTCCGGGAGCAACACGCCGTTGGTAACCAGGACGGAACGGAAATCCCTCCCGTGGAGTTGGGGGGCGAGTTCGTCCCA
>JBBFMI010000077.1:0-6518 GCA_037478635.1 Candidatus Geothermincolales bacterium
CGAACTCGAGGACAACGCGGTCCGCGAAGGATTTGAACCCCCTGGCTATAAGAGTCTTCAGGTACAACCTCGCCTCCTTGACCTTCCCTCCATCACCCGAGCCCTGCCTATCATTTCAGTCACATACCTCATTCCGCTGTTACCGGTCTCCCGTCGCCGCCACCTCGTTTCCTCTCCTTTCAAATAGATGACGATCCCCGGGGCCGCAAGTCCCGGCTTCGAGGGTCGCCGGTAGGAATGATAATCGAAGGGTGGGACAAAAAGCCTCTTGTGAGATCGCCTGGATAACTGCGCATCAAGCGGATGGACTCGGAGTTGTGCCATGACGGGCAAACCATGATAGGCATCAACCGCCCTCCCGGCTCCCTCCCCGAGGACGCATGGCGCGGGTGCAGTTATGGGGCGAATTTTAAAACCTGTTACCCGGTATTCGGACGCCGTTCTCCGACATTCGGACCAGGCCCCCACGCGCCCTTTCCGGTCAAGCTCGATCCACGGCGTAAAAACCCACGCCCACGGTGCCCGGGCCCACGTGGGCCCCGATCACCGGGCCGGTCTCGTTGTGAGGTATCTCGGAGGCCGGCACCCCGGTGGCCTGGGAGACCTTCTCCAGCAATTCCCGCATCCGGTCTTCCGCCTGGACGTGGGTGACCCCCAATCGGACCTCCCGCCCGGCCACTTTTTCCAGCAATATCTCCACCAGTCGGTCCAACGCCTTCCTCTCTCCCCTCACCTTGTCCAGGGCATCGATGGTGTCGTGGAGGAAGAGTATGGGCTTTATCCTCAGCATGGATCCCAACAGGGCCTGGGCGCCACCTATCCTGCCTCCACGATGGAGGTACTCGAGGGTGTCCACCACGAACATGAGGTTTCCGCTGCGGGCGGCTGACTCCGCCAGGCGCACCATCTCGTCCAGATCGGCGCCCTTTTCCCTCGCCTCCACCAGGCCGTCGATGATGCGGCGAAGGAGTATGGAGGTGGTCAACGAATCCACCACCCTGATGGGAAAATCGGGGATCTCGCTGGCAGCCGAGCGGGCGGATTCCACGGTCCCGCTTATGCCTCCCGAGATGTGTATGCTGATGATAGCCTCATACCTCTCAGCCATCTCCCTGTACGCCTCGAGGAACTCCCCCACCGACGGCTGAGAGGTGGTGGGGAATACTCCCGGATTCCTCAATCGCCGGTAGAACTCCTGGTGAGTTATGTCGACGCCTTCCCGGTAGGACACACCGTCCAGGATTACTTTCAGGGGAACCACCTTTATGTCGTGCGTCCGGACATATTCTTCGTCCAGATAAGCGGTGGAATCGGTGACGATGCCCACTCGTGCCATAGGATCAGCCCCCTTCTCTATCGCTCCTTTATCTACACCTCGCCTGTACTCTGACCCCTAACGTTCCCAGGGCCGCCCGGGCCGCTTCCTGTTCCGCCTCCTTCTTGGACCTCCCGGAGCCCTTCCCCCGCGGGATCAGCTCCCTTTCCTGGATCCCCCTTCCCTTTTCCCGAAGGACCTGTCTTTTCTCCAGGACATCTTCTCCAGGGCCGCCCGGGCCGCTTCCTGTTCCGCCTCCTTCTTGGACCTGCCGGAGCCCCTACCGAGCCTTTGGTTTCCCACATAAACGGTGGCGTGGAAGACCTTCTGGTGGTCCGGTCCCTCCTCCTCGATACGGTAACGCGGCAACACCCCCTTTTCCTTCACCACCATCTCCTGCAGCCTGGACTTGAAATCGAAATCCAGGGACCCGGAAAGGGCGTCTTCTATGAGCCCCTTGAAAAGCCGCAATACCACCTTTTTAGTGGTCGCCAGGCCCCGGTCAAGGTAAAGGGCCCCGATCATGGCCTCCATGGCATCGGCGAGGATGGATGGCTTGTCCTCCCCGCCGTCAGCCCTCTCGTCCCGGCTTAACAGTATGTGGGGCCCCAGGCCTATCTCCCTGGCCAGGTCGGCGAGGGTGTTCATGTTCACCAAGTGGGACCTGATCTTGGTGAGGTCCCCCTCGCTCAACTCGCCCCTGTGGAGGAACAGATACTCGGATATGATCAGGTCGAGGACGGCATCGCCCAGGAACTCCAGCCTCTCGTTGGTCTCCTCCGGCTCCAAGGAGCGCTCGTAGGCATAGGACCTATGGGTCAGGGCCCTCCTCAGGAGGTCCTTGGAGCGGAAGGACACGCCCAGAGCCTTCTCGGCTCCCTCCCTGGGCCTGGAAAACCAACCCATGACGTCATACCTCCAAGCCAGACAGTAAGCGCTCCGTCATCCCGGGCAGGTCCTGGCATACCGATTCGGCCGCCACCCTTATGGAGTTCGAGATGGCCGTGGCATCGGAACGGCCGTGGGCGATGATACATACGCCCTTGACCCCGAGGAGAGGCGCTCCGCCCAGGTTCCGGTAGTCCATCTTCTCCCTCAACCTCAACAACACGGGGAGGAAATCGCCGGCCTTCTCCTCCCCCAACTGCGCCAACTCCTCGAGAAGCCATTTCGCCATGTTCGAGGCTATCCCTTCCACCGTCTTCAGTACCACGTTTCCCGTGAACCCGTCCGTGATTATCACGTCGGCCCTGCCCGAAAGCAGCTCCCTTCCCTCCACATTCCCCACGAAGTAAATCCTCTCGTCCTGCCGGAAAAGGCGGTGCGCCTCCCGGGCCAACTCGTTTCCCTTGCCCTCTTCCTCGCCGATGTTAAGCAAGCCCACTCGGGGCCTTCTGCCGCCGTTGATCAGGGACGCGTAGGCGGTGCCCAGCAGCGCGAATTGCCTTAGGTGCTCCGGCTGACAATCCGGGTTGGCTCCCGCGTCCAGCAGAATCACCGGATTCGCCGCGGAGGGCAGGGGCACGGCGATGGCCGGGCGCTTTATGCCCTTAATCCGGCCCCAGCACAAGGTGGCCGAGGCCATGGCCGCCCCGGTGTTTCCCGCCGATACCATGGCCTGGGCTCTCCCCTCCCGCACCAACCTGGCCGCCACGGCGACCGAGGAATCGGGTTTGTGGCGGAACGCCCACGCCCCCTCCTCGTCCATCTCCACCACCTGGGAAGCGTGGACGACCTCGATGCCCTCACCCCCGCCCAGATTCGATATCTCTGACCTTATCCTCTCCTCGTCGCCCACCAAGATCACGCGAACACCCCACTCCTCCACGGCCTTGAGCGCTCCCTCCACCAGGGCCCTGGGAGCATGGTCTCCCCCCATGGCGTCAAGGGCGACGACCACCTCGCTGACCATGTACTCAATCCTCCTCCCTATCCCGATCCCAGCGTCACATGCCGGTGCGACAGGTCCCTTGCCTCGTCATGCCCGCTTCCCATTTACTTCCCATTTATAAAAACAAAGAAAAAGGGAGGGGTTTCGCCCCTCCCCCAGTCATCTCCCTCTTTGCGGGGTTATTCCACCTCCAGGACCTCTCTCCCGTTATAGGTGCCACAGTTGGGGCAGGCCCGGTGGGGAAGCTTGAGGGAATGACACTGGGGGCACTCAGACCTCGACGGCAACCTCAGCTTCCACTGGGCCTTGCGGGAAGCCGTCCTGGACCTCGATTTCTTCCTCTTGGGAACGGCCATTTCGTCCTCCTGTCCTCGAGCATACAGGAAAAAGAATATATTACCCGCGCGGCCCCAGGTCAAGCATCTCCATCCTCTTCCGGCTTGAGCAGTACCCTGAGGGCCTCCCAGCGAGGGTCAATGGCCTCGCGGACACACCCGCATTCCCCCTGGTTGAGATTCTTGCCGCAGACGGGGCACAGCCCTTTGCACTCCTCCGAACACAGGTGTTTTATGGGAAGGCTCAACATTATGGCGTCGTTGACCAGCACGTAAAGGTCCACCATGTTGTCCTCGATGACGTAGGCGTCCTCCTCGGGGACCTCCATGTCCCGGGGAAGCTTGCCCTCCAGCTCGTCCACCACCTCCAGGCCAGGACGGCGATAGAACTCGTCGACCCTCAAGTCCAGCTCCCTGTGGTAAGTGTCGAGACAGCGGGTGCATTCCATGGACACCCAACCCTCGATCTTCCCCCTCACCCATATTCCGTCCGGGTTGCTCTCCAGGACGAACTCGAGATGCACGTCACCCGATCCTCGGGACTGGTAAACACCTCCTTGTCCAACCCCCAATGGGAGGTCCAGCGAAACCCTCTCCCTGGAGTAAACCTTCTTCTGCAGGTTCTCCACCGGTACCCTCAAAGCTCTGAACGCGCCGTCCATCTTCATCCCGTCCTTTCCGCTGATGAATAAAAATAAAGCAAAACGGAAAAGTCACGCTCCTGGGCAGTTGTCGATTTAGTTCAGATGACGGTGGTCGAGCTGACGGTGTTCCAACCTTTCGGGATGGTTTTCTGCCTACAGATATATTAATCCGCGATCCAGTTTACTGGCACTGGCCTAGGTAACCTCGAGGACGTGTCGCACCCTCAATCCTCCAGTTCCAGGCCACCCTCGCTCCTCTCCCGGCTTCCCTGCAACCTCTCCCTGGCCCGCTTGATTACCTCCAGCAACTTGTAGCAGGTGACCTCCAGGTTGGCCAGGCGCTCGTCGGCGTAATCCTCGGCCTCGAGCCTTATCTCGCGAGCCTGGGCCCTCGCCTCCTCGATTATCCTTTCCGCCTCCGCCCGGGCCGCCTTCACTATCTCCGTCTCCTCGATGAGCCGGGCCCTCTCCTCTCTCGCCTCTTCCCGGATCCGTTCCGCTTCCCGGCGGGCCTCGGCCATCAACTCTTCCTTCTCCTTTACCATCCAGCGAGCCTGCTTCAGCTCCTCGGGGAGGGAGCCCCGCAGTTCGTCCAGGAGCTCGAAGATCTCGGCCTCGTTGATCATCACCGACGAGGAGAAGGGGACACGGCGGCTGGACACTATGAGATCCTCGATCCTGTCCAGTTGTTGGAAGATGTCCAGGTAACTTTCTCCGGACGCCACCGGGCGTCCCCTGGCGGGCACGTCCTCGTCTCCAGGCTGGTCATCGTACCTGGCCCGCCTGGCGTTGTTCCTCTCCTCGTATTCCTCTTCCTCTCTCCTTCTCATCTGGCCTCTTCCCCCGGGTCATCCTCGGTCGGGGTCGCTTCAACGGATCTTCCCCGCAATCTCTCCAATCTTACCCCACGCCCTGTCTTCTTTTGTAGATTTTGACGCCGCTTCCCTTTTCCCTTCCCTTTTCCCCACGGATAAAACCGCAACGCCTTAGGCTATGATACCCCTGTCGCGCTGCCGGCGCACCATCTTCTCCGCGAGGTCAACTTTTGAGGCCGAACTTCTCCTTGAACATCCGGGTCAGCTCCTCCTCTATGCACTCCGGCACCAGCCCCTTTATGGAGCCACCGTAGCTGGCCACCTCCCTCACCGCACTGGAACTGATGAAGGTGTATTCGGAACTGGCCATCACGAAGAAGGTCTCTATACCCTGGTTGAGGGCTTGGTTGATCTGGGCCATCTGGAACTCGTACTCGAAGTCGCTGATGGCCCTGAGGCCCTTGACGATGGCCCTTGCCCCCACCTTGCGGGCGAACTCCACCAGGAGGGTATCGAAGGAGGCCACTTCCACGCCTTCCAGTCCCTGGGTTGCCTTTTTCAGGAGGTAGACCCGCTCATCCAGGGTGAACAGGGGTTTCTTGGCCGGGTTCTCCGCCACCGCGACGATGAAGCGCTCGAAAAAGGGGGCGGCCCTCTTGATCACGTCGAGATGTCCGTTGGTGACGGGGTCGAAGGTTCCGGGGCATACCGCGATGGCCATCTGCGATCCTTTCTCTCCCTTTTACTCCGGCTCTTGCCCGCTCTCGTGCTCTTCCAGCGTCGGGCAGAACTGGAGTACGTCCACCACGCTCTCGCCGTATCTCTTTCTCCTCACGTGACGAAGATCCCCGCCGACGGTGGAGATGTCGATTTCCCTCGGGGTCTGCATAACGATGAGAGCTCCGGGGGCGAGATAGCCCCCTTTTTCCAGCTCTTTCAGGATCTCGCCACGGGATTCGAGGTCCATTTTATAGGGCGGGTCCACGAAAATCAAACCGAAGGGCTGCGTTTTCCCGGCGTTTCGCCGTAAATAGGAAATGACTTCAGACCTCGATACCTCTCCCTTGCCGACGAAACCGTGGTTTTCCAGGTTCTCCCGGATGACCTTCACCGCCTCGGGGGAGGAATCGACGAAGACCGCCTTCTCGGCCCCCCGGCTCAGGGCCTCGAGTCCCAGGGAACCGCTCCCCGCGAACAAGTCCAAGACCCTGGCTCCCACCACCTTTCCCCCCAGGGAATTGAAAACCGCCTCCCTCACCAGGTCCCTCATGGGACGGGTACCCCGTCCCCTGGGAGCCTTGATCTTCCTCCCGCCGGCCTTTCCCCCTATGATCCTCATACCCGTATTCTAACGCCCTGCCGGGCGCTCCCCCGGCGAGAGAATGCCCTTCCCCTTTGGAGGAACCGTTTCCATCGGTGTTCCCCTGCCCGGGAAAACCTCCCGCCTCCCCTTGTACTTGCGCGAAACATACCCGAAGATCCCCTCAGGGAGCCCTTCCCCTCCCCCGGGGACGCGGT
>JBBFMI010000077.1:6528-8263 GCA_037478635.1 Candidatus Geothermincolales bacterium
CTTGAAGATACCTTTTTTCGGCTGGCAAGGGGTTCTTCCACGTCTCGGCCATTCCGCGGGGAACCTGCCCATGACCCCGCCAGGAAAGGTCCCTCTCGAAAGGCTTAGGAAAGGTAGCCCGCCGTTAAGCGCGCCCTTTATCCCTCACGCGTGGAATATCCACTCCAGGGAATCCCGGAACCTCTTTTCCATCTCCATCCTGAGCAGGAGGTTATCCTCCCTCTCCAGGCCTGGGTCCTCCCTCACCAGGGCGGTGGCATCCTCCTTGGCCCTCTCCAGGAGGGACAGGTCGCGCTGGAGCCTCGCCACCTTCAGATCGGTGAAGCCGGACTGGCGGGTGCCGAAGAGGGAGCCCTCGCCCCTTATCTCCAGGTCCGCCTCTGCGAGCCGGAACCCGTCGGTGATCTCCTCGATGGCCTTCCGGCGCTGGAGCGATTCATCGGTGTCGCCCCGGAAGAGGAAAAAGCAGTGAGATGGGTGTTCCCCCCTGCCGACCCTGCCCCGCAGTTGGTGTAGCTGGCTCAAGCCGAAGCGGTCGGCGTCCTCCACCAGGATGAAGGTGGCGTTGGGCACGTCTATGCCCACCTCTATCACGGTGGTGGAGACCAGGAGGTGCAGCTCCCCCCGCCGGAAACGCTCCATCGCCTCCTCCCTCTCCTGCCTGGGCATCTGGCCGTGCACCATCCCCACCTCGAACCCGGGGAAGGCCTTCCTCAATTCCCTTACCTCGTTCTCCGCCGCCTTGACCTCCATGGACGCGGACTCGCCCACCAAGGGGCAGACCACGTAACCCTGCCTTCCCTTCCTCATCTCCTCCTCCATCAGCCGATAGGCGCGCTCCCTCTCCTGGGGGCCGATCACGTGAGTGGTGGTCCCGGGCCTTCCGGTGGGGAGCTGGTCGATGACGCTCACCTCCAGGTCCCCGTACAGGGTGAGGGATAGGGTGCGGGGGATGGGGGTGGCGGTCATTATGAGGGTGTCGGGCCTCGTGCCCTTGGCCTTCAGGAGCATCCTCTGCCTGACCCCGAAGCGGTGCTGTTCGTCCACCACCACCAGCCCGAGGTCCCTGAACTCCACGTCCTCCTGGATCAGGGCATGGGTTCCCACCAGGATGTCCACCATGCCTCCCGCCACCGCCTGGAGGATCTCCCTGCGCCGGGACGAGGGCGTGCTTCCGGTGAGCAGCTCCATCCTCACTCCCGGTAGGTCCTCCAGCAAGGTGACCAGGTTCCGGAAATGCTGCTCCGCCAGGATCTCGGTAGGGGCCATGAAGGCGCCCTGATGGCCGTTCTCCACGGTGAGCAGCAGTGCCAGCAGGGCCACCACCGTCTTCCCCGAGCCCACCTCTCCCTGGAGGAGCCGGTTCATGGGATGGGGCCTTGCCATGTCGGCGACTATCTCCCGGAAGGCCCGCTCCTGGGCCGGGGTGAGCTTGAAGGGGAGCTTCTCCAGGAATCCGGCGATCAGTCCTCCCGGGGGTCGATGGGAAATGCCCTTTTCCTCCTCCCCCAGCCGATAGCGGCGGATGGCCAGGGCGACCTGGATCAGAAAGAGCTCCTCGTAAGCCAGCCTGTCCCTCGCCGCCTTCAACCTGGACGGAGAGGTGGGAAAATGGATCTCCCTCAGGGCGGCAATGCGCGGAGGCATCCCGTAGCGTAGCCTCAGGCGGGCGGGCAAGAAATCGGGCAGGTCCCCGAACTGCTCCAGGGCCCGGGCGATGAGACGCCGGAGCATG
>JBBFMI010000078.1:0-8224 GCA_037478635.1 Candidatus Geothermincolales bacterium
CAACGACGCCTGCGCTTATCCCATCAAGACCGCGGACCCCTTCCTGCAGAGGTTCGACCGAGTGGAAAGGGCGGGGAGAGGTCCCCTGTACCTGAGCCGGGAGGTGTTGCCCGAGGCCACTGCCGTGTTACTGCTGGATTACTCGTCGTGATTCGTTCAAACGCAGGGGTGGATGTCCATGAAGGCCGTGGTCATGGCGGGTGGTCAGGGAACCAGGTTGCGGCCCCTGACCAGCAACAAGCCAAAGCCCATGTTGCCGGTGGTCAACCGGCCCATGATGGAACACATCGTGGAGCTCCTCCGGGAAAAGGGCTTCCGCGAATTGGTGGTCACCCTGCAGTTCCTGCCCACCCTGATCACCAACTACTTCGGAGACGGTTCGGAATGGGGGGTGAACATGACCTATGTCATCGAGGATACCCCCCTGGGCACGGCGGGAAGCGTGAAGAACTGTTCGCGTTTCCTGGACGACACCTTCCTGGTGATCAGCGGGGACGCCCTCACCGATATCGACCTCGAAGACCTGGTGCGGTTCCACCGGGAAAAGGGGGCTATCGCTACCCTGGCCCTGATAAGGGTCGAGAACCCGCTGGAATTCGGAATCGTGGTAACCGACCAAGAGGGGAGGATCGAGAGGTTCCTGGAGAAGCCCAATTGGGGCCAGGTGTTCAGCGACACCGTCAACACCGGCATCTATGTCCTCGACCCCTCCGTCCTGGACCACGTGCCGGAAGGCACCCCCTTCGATTTCTCCAAAGACCTTTTCCCCTACCTGCTCGAGAGGGGATATCCCCTGTACGGTTACGTGGCGGACGCCTACTGGTGTGACATCGGAAATTTCGAGCAATACATCCGGGCCCACAGGGACATACTGGACGGCCGCACCGCCATCAGGCCTCCGGGATTCCAGATCTCCGAGAACGTCTGGGTAGGGGAGGGAACCGAGGTGGAAGAGGGGGCCGTGGTCCGGGGCCCGGCCGTGATAGGCAGGAACTGCAAGATAGAGAAAGGGGCGGTGATAAGGGAATACACCACGCTGGGAGACAACGTGGTGGTTAAGAAAGACTCCTTCGTCCACCGGGCGATCGTCTACGAGAACGTCTACGTGGGCCCCAGCTCTCACCTGAGGGGTTGCGTGGTGGGCAAGAACTGTGACCTGAAGGGTAACGTGCGCATGGAAGAGGGAGTGGTGGTGGGGGACGAGTGCCTGATCGGCGAGAACGTGCTGGTAAACCACGACGTCAAGATCTACCCCTTCAAGGTGGTGGAGAACGGGGCCACCGTGAACACGAGCATCATATGGGAATCACGGGGCCTTCGCACCCTCTTCGGCAAGAGGGCCATCTCCGGCATCATGAACGTGGACATCACCCCCGAACAGGCGCTCCGTATAGCCATGGCCTACGGGTCCACCCTGCCCATGGGCTCCACGGTGATAACCTCTCGAGACGCATCCCGGGCCGCCAGGACCATAAAGAGGGCTATTATCACCGGGCTCAACTCCACCGGGGTCAACGTGGCCGACCTGGAGATATCTCCTTCTCCTGTAAACCGCTTCGCCATCGTGGCGGAGCGGGCGGTGGGCGGGGTGGACGTAAGGGTCTCCGCCTTTGACCCCCAGTCCATCGAGATACGCTTCTTCGACGGAAAGGGGATAGACCTCTCCGAGGGAAGCCAGAGGGACATCGAAAAGGTGTTCCACCAGTCCAGCTTCCGCAGGGCCTTCTCGGACGAGATCGGGGCGATCATCTTCCCGCCGCGCATACTGGACATGTACACCGCCGAGCTTCTCTCGAAGCTGGACCTGGAGAGGATCCGTTCACGCCGTTTCCGGGTGGTGGTGGATTACGCTTACGGGAGCGCCTCCATGATCATGCCCTACGTTTTCGGGCAGTTGGGATGCGACACCCTCTCCCTGAACAACTTCACCGACGAAAAGAAGGTCTCCTTGACCCAGGAGGAACTGAACAATTCCCTGAGAAGGCTGTCGGAGCTGGTGAAGGGCTCTCGGTCCCACTTCGGCCTGCTCATGGACAACGCCGCCGAGCGGATCTACATCGTCGACGACCAGGGCCGGGTAGTCCCGCCCCAGACGGCCTTGCTGCTGTTCATCGCCCTGCTGGGAGAGGCGGGCGAGAGGGGAGGCATAGCCGTTCCGGTGAGCGTCACCTCTCGGGTGGAGGAGCTTGCCCAGCGCTATGGCCTCTCGGTCAAGAGGACCAAGGTGAGCCGCAGCGATCTCATGAGGACCAGCATGGAAGATGGGATCGTGTTCGGTGGAGCCGGGGGAGGAGGCTACATCTTTCCCTCTTTTCTGCCCACGTACGACGCCATGGCCAGTTCCGCTTTCCTCGCCCATTACCTCTCCGCCACCGAGAAACCCCTGTCCCAGATCATGGAGGAACTCCCTCCCATCCACCTGTTCTCCGAGGAGATACCGGCCAGTTTCGAGCAGAAGGGGACCATCATGCGGAGGTTGATGGAGACGTTGGGAGGAGAGAGGCTGGAACTGTTGGACGGGATAAAGGTCTTCATGGACGGGGGGGAATGGGTCCTGGTGCTGCCCGACCCGGACGAGCCGGTGCTCCACCTCATCTGCGAATCATCCAGCGAGGAAGGGGCCGGGAGGCTGATCAGGGATTTCTCGTCCCGGATAATGGAAATCATTGGTACTTGAAATGGGCACTGGTATCTTAAACTATTGATAAAAGCCCTTTATAGCGCTGGGAATGAAGGAAATACAAAATCGGCGATGGGGATCCCTTGATCCCGGACGGGGAAGGAGGTCCAAGGATGACCCATGAGATAGACCCCAAGGGAGCACTGCTGGTTATCGACATGCTCAACGACTTCATCGAGGACGGAGGGGCGCTGGTGGTGCCGGGAGCAAAGAGGATAGTTCCGTTCATAAAGGAAATCCTGGGTCAATTCCGGTCCCGCGGACTCCCGGTGATATTCGTCAAGGACTCCCACCGGCCCGACGACGCCGAATTCGACTACTGGCCACCCCATGCCGTGGCCGGCACCTGGGGTGGAGAGGTGGTGGAGGAACTGAAACCACTGCCCGATGAGTACCAGGTGCCCAAGAGAAGATACAGCGCGTTTTTCGGCACCGACCTCGACCTGGTGTTGCGAGAGCTCGGGGTGGAGAAAGTGTACCTCACCGGGGTACTTACCAACATATGCGTGTATGCCACCGCCCTGGATGCCGCCATGAGGGGATACCGGGTGGCCGTCTTCCGACAGGGCGTGGCATCCCTCAGCGAGGAGACCGATCGGTTCATATTCAAGCAACTGGAAGAGGTGTTGAGGGCCGAGCTGCTGTGAGGCCT
The DNA here is from genome assembly GCA_037478635.1 of Candidatus Geothermincolales bacterium. Classification (GTDB taxonomy): domain Bacteria; phylum Actinomycetota; class Geothermincolia; order Geothermincolales; family RBG-13-55-18; genus JACVJK01. The sequence continues at coordinate 3,333 of JBBFMI010000078.1, forward strand.
CCGAGCAACGGTCCAGGGAAAGGGAGGAAGACAGCCACGCCGGGGCTCTGCGCATGTCGAAGGAGGTGAGGAAGATCTTCCACGTAGCATCCGCCGAAGACGTCCTTTCGGGAAGGGTCACCGACGTTTATTTCACCAACGTGGAGAAGACCCTGAAGCTCCTGGGAGTGAACCCGTGGGTTTCCGCGGAGGTAAGGGCCAGCTCCCTTCCGGACGATTGGCCCTGGGCGGTCTTCGCCGGGCTGGAAGAGGCGCTAAGGCTCCTGGAAGGCAGGGAGGTGGACGTCTACGCCCTTCCCGAGGGGACGCTTTTCAAGTCCGAGGAGACGGTCTTCATCATCGAGGGCAGGTACCTCGACTTTGCCGTCCTGGAAACAGCGCTCCTGGGATTCATATGCCAGGCCACCGGCGTGGCGACGAAGGCGGCCCGATGCCGGGTGGCCGCTGGCGACAGGTTGCTCCTCAGCTTCGGAGCCCGCCGCATTCATCCCTTCATAGCGCCCATGGTGGAAAGGAACGCCTTCATCGGCGGTTGCGACGGGGTCTCGGTGGTGCTGAGCGCGGAGCTCATCGGGGAGCGGCCCACGGGGACCATGTCCCATTCCCTCATGCTATGCGTGGGGGACGAGAGGACCGCCTTCCAGGCCTTCGATCGGGCGGTTGATCCCCAGGTGAGAAGGGTTGCCCTCATCGACACCTTCCAGGACGAGAAGTTCGGGGCCATCACGGCCGCGGAGGCCCTCGGTGAAAGGCTGTTCGCGGTGCGCTTGGACACCCCCGGCTCACGGCGGGGCGATTTCCCCAAGATACTCCGAGAGGTTCGATGGGAACTGGATATACGGGGTTACCGGCACGTGAAGATACTCGTGAGCGGGGGTATCGACGAGCAAAAGATCCTGCAGCTGAACCCATACGCCGACGGATACGGGGTGGGCACCTCCATCTCCAACGCGCCGGTGGTGGACTTCTCCTTCGACATAGTGGAGGTGGAGGGAAAACTCCGCTCCAAGCGGGGAAAGATGTCGGGGAAAAAACGGCTCTACCGCTGTTCTTCTTGCGGGGAAAGGGTTCTTGTGCCCTGGGAAGGAGAAGCCCCACGGTGCGAGTGTGGAAAGGTCATGGAGCCACTGCTGGTAAAGGCCATGGAAAAGGGGAAAATCCTACTGGAACTGCCCCGCCCCCAGGACATCCGGGCCCGGACCCTCGAGGAGATCTCGGGGATGGAGCTCTGACGGGAGATCCCAGGGAAATGGTGGCCCCTTCCGGAATCGAGTGCCCTCGCACGCTCAGGCTGATCAACCTACCGCCCATGAGCGGCTTCTCCCATATGGCGTTGGACCACGCGCTCCTTCTGTGCGCGCGAAAAGGCGGTTTCGTTCCCGTCCTCCGTTTCCAGTCCTGGGAGCCGCCGGCGGTATCCCTGGGCCGGTTCCAGGACATCGCCGAGCTGGACCTGGAGGAGTGCGCTGCCCGGGGGATCGATGTGGTACGCAGGCCCACCGGGGGTAAGGCCCTGCTTCACTTGGACGATTTCACCTACTCGGTGATCCTCCCCCCGACCTATCCCCTTCCACCCGATCTCCCGGGTTGCTTTCGGCGGATCAGCGGCGGCATCTCCAGGGCCCTTGAGAAAATGGGGCTCCACGCCACGATAGGAGAGGAGCCGGGCAGCGCCTATCGGAAAAGGGCGGCCTGTTTCGCCTCCGCCAACGCCGCGGACCTGAAGGTAAACGGCAGGAAGATATGTGGGAGCGCCCAGCTCAGGCGGAAGGGAGCAGTGCTACAACACGGGACCATTTATCTGAGAGACAGGTCGGCGCTTTTTCACCGCCTCCTGCGCCAAGGGCCCGGGGAAAAGGTGGACGAGGCTCTCCGTGAGCTCTCAAGGTCCCACATCACCCTGGAGGAATCCCTGGGCAGGATGCCCTCCAGGAGGGAGCTGGAGCTGGCTTTCATCGAGGGATTTCAAGAAGAGCTTGAGCTTGAGGTCACCGATTCCGAACTCACTCCTGCCGAACAAGATGTATGGAAAAAGATGGAAATACTTTACCGCTCGCCAGAATGGATGCTCAACCGCGAGAGAAGGATGGAGCCTGAACTGGAAGAAACGACATTTACCTGGGCATGAGCGGGAAAGAGGGCAAGACGCGGCCATCTCGGCAACGGTTAAACCTCTATCTAAGAGGAAGGTTGTTCCCCTAAATCTATTATCTCCATATTCTGTTAGAATATAACCAGCAGAGGACGATGGGAGGGCTGCATATGGGAAACGAGGACATGGCCGAGGAGAGCAAGGCACACGAGGTATTCATCGATTTCAGGAACAAATCGGACGAGGAACTGAAACAGATCCTGGAAGAACTATTAAGGGAGGAGCGCAGGATCTCCTACCAGAGGAGGATACTGCACGGGAAGATAGACCTCCTGAGGGCGGAACTGGTCAGGAGGAGGAAAGAAGGCATAAAGAAGGGGACCTTCACCATCAGCGACCAGGAGATCAAACGCCTGAGCGAGATACTTGCGGGGGAGGCCATAGGTCTCGGCAATAAGAACGGCTTGATCCCCGAGGGATGAAATACCGGCATGATCGCCGAATGTGTCGGTTTTGGAATTCATCCTCCAGTGCAACTTGATATTGAAGTATAATGACCTTCGGATCATCCGCTAAACCTGCGGGCTTGAGCATCAGTTAGTAAAAACTGTATTAGTTAATAGTTTATGGAGGCAATATGGAATGTCGCAAGTGCGGGTATAGGAACCCCGAGGATGCCATATATTGCGGTCGCTGCGGCAACAGGCTCTCCGCCACCGCCAGCGATCAGACCACCACATACCTCGAGGCGGTGGAATACGATGCGGAGGAATTGACCGAGGTGGAGGCCCCCAGCGACCTGGCGCATGGGCAGATAGCCCTGGTCATACGCAAGGGTCCCGACGCCGGCATGAGGTTCACCCTGGAAAAGCCCGTCGTCACCATAGGGAGGCACCCGGAAAGCGACATATTCCTGGACGATATAACCGTCTCCAGGAGACACGCCGAGATAAGGAGGGAAAAGGAGGGCTACGTTATAGAGGACAAAGGCTCCCTGAACGGGACCTACCTCAACCGCGAGAGGATAGACTTGGCTCCCCTCAAGGACGGCGACGAGATCCAGATAGGCAAGTTCCGGATGCTTTTCTTCTCTGGAGGTTGAACTCAGCGCGTTAGAGCGGCCACGAGTTAGGAGAGGGGTATGAGAACGGCGGACACATCGAGCAGGCTGAGCATAGGGGAAGTGCTCAGGGAGCTCCAGGGAGAATTCCCCGAGCTCACCGTCAGCAAGATAAGGTTTCTCGAGAGCGAGGGACTCATCAGCCCCGAGAGAACCCCCTCGGGTTACCGAAAGTTCAGCCCCGCCGACGTACAGAGGCTGAGGTTCATCCTCAAGCTCCAGAAGGAAAGATACCTTCCGCTAAAGGTCATCCGCGAGAAACTCAAAGAGCTGGAGAGCGGCAAGATAAGGGCAGGCGACCTGGCGGGAGAGATGGAGGGACACTCGGAGCTCAGAGAGGACCTGGCGGTATACGACCAGGCCATCGTACCCTTGGAGAAACTGGAAGAGGTAGTGGAGGTAACGCCAAATTTCGCCAGGACCCTCGAAGAATACGGCCTGATCTGTTCCCATGAAGGCGAGGAGGGACCATACTACGAGCGGGAAGATATAAAGATCATCCGGGTGGCCCAGGAGTTCTCCCGCTATGGCCTCGAGCCACGCCACCTCAGGATGTACGAGAGCTTCACTGACCGTGAGCTCGCTGCCTTTGAACAGGTGGTGCTACCGGCCCTGAAGTCAAAAGACCAGGAGATGCGGAAAAAGGCCCTGGAAAACCTGGCGAGGATGATAGACCTCTCCCGCGAGCTCAAGGACCTGATCCTCAAAAACCGGGCCAAGGAGTATTTCCGCAGATACAACACCCCGGTCCCTTACTGAGGGACGGTAGCCCAGGGCTGGGACAGGTCGAAGCCCCGGGGAAACAGGGAAAACAGGGAAAGCAGAAAATCCCTTGATCGATGGTTGAGCTTTATCTTCGTGGATGCCTTCAGTCTCTCCCCAAGGTATAAAATCGGCAAGATGCTGAGCGACACGGTATGGGAGGCAGGGTTGCCATCGCGGATCTTTCTCGCTGACCGCATGCTCGGAAAACTGGCCCGGTACATGCGTTTTCTGGGCTACGACGTGGAATACGCGCCGGAGGTAGACGACAGCGCCCTGCTGGCCCAGGCGAGGAAGCAGGGAAGGGTATTATTGACCCGGGACAGGGGACTGGCTTCCCGATGGGGTGGAGGTAGAGACCCCAGGGTGATACTCCTCTCGTCCGATAAAGCCGACGAACAGCTCGTGGAGCTGGCCCGCATGGACATCTTGCCCCCGCCCGGACCCCCTCGGTGCACGCACTGTAACCACGGGCTGGAGGAGATCCCTTCCGCCTTCGCCCGCCACCTCGTCCACCCCTACACGGCGTCGGTATCGGAACGCTTCCAGCACTGCCGAAGATGCAACCACGTATATTGGGAAGGAGATCATCCGCGCCTTTTCCTCGACGGACCGGGAAGAGTCTTAGCTGGTAAGATATTCCAACTGCGTTGACGCCCATCGGGGGCTGACATACAATACCCGCTGAAGAGAGGGTAGGTGCCGGCACCGCAGCGCGATCCCGGAAGGAGGGCTCCCTTGTACTATCTCTCCCAGCTACTGGAAAGAAAGGTGGTGGACATATCGGGAAGGCCGGTGGGCAAGCTCCAGGACATCTTCATGGTACCGGAGCAAGGCTTTCTCCTCAGCAATCACCTTCTGGTCTCCCGCTTCAAGAGGGGTAGGAGGGAACTTCATGCCGTACCCTGGGAATGGGTG
>JBBFMI010000079.1:0-8155 GCA_037478635.1 Candidatus Geothermincolales bacterium
GTATGGATAGGTTCCGCTTTTGCTCGTCGGGATCGAAGTCGCTGACGGTGTTTCCCTCATCCACTCGACCAAGGCGAGTTATCACCCCTGCGTTGAAGAGCATGGCTTCGGCGATGGAGGTCTTCCCGGAGCCTCCATGGCCGAAAAGGGCCACGTTCCTGATCCTGTCGGCAGAGTACTTTTCCATGGATTACCTGCTCCTTTCCCTTTCCACGTTATATGACCCAACTATTATATAAGGTCGCTGTCGTTACTGGATTCAAACAAACTTTCAGTATAAACCCAAATACCCACCTTTCAAAGATGTGTTCACGGGTCACCCCATTTCATATGGCTGATGAAACGAGGTATACCGGGAGGGATAACGTGCATCACTTCGGCCGTGGGTTTATTGGATCCCTCTCGATGCTATGATAAAATAACTTTGAATAGCGCCTGAAGAAAGTGGGCGAGTGCCCACTTTTTGTTATGAGGTGAGTAGTTTGAGCCAGGCAGAACTAGAGGAGAGGTTAGAGGAGCTAATCGAGCCTATCGTGAGGGACGAAGGTGTCGAGCTGGTGTCGGTGCTCGTCACCAGGAGGGGTGGGAGGTTGGTGGTGAGCGTCTGCCTGGACCGGGATGGAGGGATAGACATAGACACGTGCGCCGAGTTGAGCGATGAGATCGGCCGACACATGGATGTCCTGGACCTGATAAAGGAGGGGTACGACCTGGAGGTATCGTCTCCTGGGGTTGACAGGGTGCTACAAAAACCCAGGGAATACCGACATTTCCGGGGCAGAGAAGTCGAGGTGACATTACGCGAGCCGTATAGGGGCGAGTACAAAATCCTGGGGGTGCTCGCCGATTCCGACGAAGAAGGATTGGTCCTCAGGTTGGCGGACGGCAAGATGGTGAACTTTCCCTTCCAGGTGGTGAAGAAGACCAGGCTCCATGCGGTCCTGCCCTGGTGAGATTCTAAAAGGAGGTCGACGGGATTTGGCGGCCGAATGGCTGGAGGCCTTGAGGCAGATCGAGAGGGAAAAGGGGTTGGACGCCGAGACGGTGATCCGCGCCCTGGAAGCTGCCCTGCTTTCCGCCTACCGGAAGAACTATCCTCACGAGGACGAGGACGAAGAGGTAAGGGTGGTAGTGGACCGCGAAAAGGGCTCCATCCATGTCTTCGCCCGCAGGGTCGACCCGGAGACCGGCGAGGAGGAAGACATAGAGGTAACCCCAAAGGATTTCGGTCGCATAGCTGCCCAGACAGCCAAGCAGGTCATACTCCAGAGGATCCGCGAGGCGGAACGCGACCTCATGTACGAGGAGTTCCACGAGAAAGTGGGCGATATCGTCACCGGCATAGTACAGCAATCAGACCAGCGTTACACCCTGGTGGACCTGGGGAAAGTAGAGGCTTTGCTGCCCATGTCGGAACAGATCAAAGGTGAGAGATATCGCCACGGGATGCGCTTGAAGGTTTACGTAGTGGAGGTCCGTAAGACCAGCAGAGGACCCCAGGTGATCGTTTCCCGTACCCATCCTGGCCTGCTCAAGAGGCTCTTCGAGCTGGAAGTGCCAGAGATAGCCGAAGGCTTTGTGGAGATAAAGGCAGTTGCCCGGGAGCCTGGCCAAAGGTCGAAGATCGCGGTTTATTCCAGGGATAGGAATGTCGATCCGGTGGGAGCCTGCGTGGGCGCGAGGGGCTCACGAGTGCGCATGGTGGTGAACGAGCTCCGGGGGGAAAAGGTGGACATCATCCCCTGGAGCGAAGATCCCAAGGAATTCATCGCCAACGCCTTGAGCCCGGCCAAGGTCAAGGAAGTGATAATCCATCCCGAGGACCAGTCCTGCGAGGTGATAGTGCCCGATCAACAGCTATCCCTTGCCATCGGGAAGGAGGGACAGAACGCACGACTTGCGGCCAGGCTCACCGGATGGAAGATCGACATCAAGAGCGAGTCGCAGGTCAGGGGTTCGGAGGAGGGTTACGTGGTCACTACCGGGGACGGTTCTGACACCTGGACCTCGGATTCGTGATACGTTGTAATATGAGGCCGCGATAAAGCGTCTCTAAGGCGTGCTAACTTGTTCGATCGGTGCTCCGGTTAGGAAATAAGGGACCTGGTTTTTGAAAGAGGGATCGATGGCGGGTATCAGAGTACATCAACTGGCCAAGGAGATAGGCATCCCCTATAAAGAGCTCGTATCCCATCTCCATGCCATGGGCTTGGAGGTAAACAATCCCCTCTCTTCCTTGGACGAAAAAACCGTCGAGAGGGTGAGAAAGGACCTTCTCGGAAAGATCAAGGGGCAAAAGGGCGGAGTTTCCGCTGAGATCAAAGAGGAGCGAGCGAAAAAGGTAACCGCCGCACCCGGCGTTAAAGAAACGGAGAAGAAGGGGCGGATCGAAGAGGGACAAAAGGCGGTAAAGCCGACGATTAAGGCGGCACCCCAGCCCGCGAAGAAAGACGTTCCATCAGAGGTGGCGAGCCGTGAATCCCGTGAGAAGCTGAGGGTAAGACCAAGGGAGGAAAAGAGGAAGCCACCAGCCCCCGGCAGAACGAAGGATGCCTCCGCCGTTGAAAGAGAGTCACGGCCCGTAAAGGAAGCGCGGGAAACGAGGCCCAAAGAAAAGAGGCCAGCACAGCCCGAGGTCGTTCACGGACGGGACACGACTCGGGATAAAAAACCAGCCGAGACCCTGGAACCTCAAGAGCAGGCAACCCGTTCAGTTGCCCCCACGAGAAAGAAGATTAGGGTTCAATCGGGGACGACAGTCAGGGAATTCGCCCAGATCGTGGGGAAGACGCCCGCGGACATCATAAAGCTGCTCATGGACCTCGGCGAGATGGTCAACATCAACCAGGCCATTTCGGACGAGGCCCTGATCATCTTGGGCGATGAACTGGGCTTCGAAGTGGAACTCAAGGCCAAGAAGGTAGAGGAGATACCGGTACCGGAGGAAGATAAGCCCGAATCCCTGAGGCCGAGACCACCAGTGGTCACGGTGATGGGGCACGTCGACCACGGAAAGACCTCGCTCCTGGACGCCATTCGCAAGACATCGGTGACTGCCCAGGAATTCGGGGGTATCACCCAGCATATAGGTGCGTCCGTGGTGGAATTCCAGGGGAAGAGCATCACCTTCATCGACACGCCCGGTCACGAGTCCTTCACGGCCCTGAGAGCCCGGGGCGCTCAGGTAACCGATATCGCCGTGTTGGTGGTCGCGGCAGATGATGGCGTCATGCCTCAGACCATAGAGGCCATTAACCACGCCAGGGCTGCAGAAGTGCCCATCCTGGTGGCGGTGAACAAGATCGACAAGCCAGACGCCAATCCCACCCGGGTCCGCCAACAGCTCACCGAGTTCAACCTGGTGCCCGAGGAATGGGGAGGCGACACGATCTTCGTGGACGTGTCGGCCAAGGAGGGGACAAACCTGGACCATCTCCTGGAGATGATCCTGCTGCTGGCTGAGGTCCACGAGCTAAAGGCAAATCCGAATGCCCCCGCCAGCGGCAACATAATCGAGGCGAAGCTCGACAAGGGCAGGGGGCCCGTGGCCACCGTGATCGTGAAAAGGGGAACCCTCAGGAGAGGAGACGCGGTGGTGGCGGGCAAGACCTACGGGAAGGTAAGGGCGCTTATAGACGACAAGGAAGGCAGATAAAGGAGGCCGGACCCTCCACGCCGGTCGAGATAATCGGATTGGACTCAGTGCCCGTGGCAGGCGACGACTTCTTCGTGGTCGAGGACGAAAAAAAGGCGAAAGCTATCGTCCAGGCGCGCTTGGAGAAGGAGAGGTTGGAGGAAAGCAAGAAGGCAACCCGGGCCCTGTCCCTCGAGGACCTTTTCCAGCGCCTACAGGTAGGCGAGATCCAGGAGTTCAACCTTATCATCAAGGGCGATACCCAAGGGTCGGTGGAGGCGGTGAGGGATTCGATCCAGAGGATCCAGGTCGAGGGCATTGACATAAACATTATCCACTCGGGAGTCGGCGCGGTCACTGTGAACGACGTCACTTTAGCCAAGGCCTCCGGCGCTGTTATCATCGGTTTCAACGTCAGGCCTGAGCCCAAGGCCGCAGAGGCAGCGGAAAGGGAGCGGGTGGAGATCCGCACGTATCGGGTTATATACCAGCTCCTCGAAGAACTGGAAGCCGCCCTTCGGGGTATGCTGAAACCCGAATATGAAGAGGTCCGCACCGGCCTTTTGGAGGTCAGGGCCACCTTCCGGGTCCCCAAGGTGGGGGTGGTAGCCGGTGCCTACGTGAAGGAGGGCGAGATAAACAGGAATTCCACCGTACGGCTGGTCCGGGATGGGGCGATAATCTATGAGGGCAAAGTATCCTCCCTGAAGAGGTTCAAGGACGACGTGCGTTCGGTGACGGCGGGCTATGAATGCGGCGTGGGACTGGAGAACTTCCAGGACATAAAGGAAGGGGACCTCATAGAGGTAATAGAGGTGAGAGAGGTGGGCCCGCAGGCGCCGGGTATTTCCGGAACGGAGGAATAACGGGGTGCCATGTTCGTGGGTGCTTTACGAGTGGAGCTTTACCTGCCCGATTGCGGAAGCCTTAAGGAGAAGAGAAAGGTGATCAAGAGCATCATTGATAAGGCTCGCAGCCGGTTCAACGTGGCTGTGGCGGAAGTGGACAAGCACGACCTCTGGCAGGTATCCAGCCTGGGATTCACCTGCGTGAGCCCAAGCGAATCGGTGGCCAGAGAGACCCTGATGAAGGTGGAGAGATGGGTGAGGTCTCTGGGCACTGCCGAGGTGCTGGAGTCTCCCATCGACATCTTTTCCTCTTGAGCACCGCCGGGGCTGATCCGCTATGATCCCCGAGAGGATGAAAAGGGTCAACGAGACCTGCCTGGAAGCTCTTGGGGAGATACTCCAGGAGGACATCAAGGATCCCCGTCTGGGCTTTGTGACGGTGACGAAGGTGGAGGTATCTCCCGATCTAAAGCAGGCCAGGGTATGGGTCAGCGTGCTGGGCGGAGAGGAAGAGGTCGAGGAGAGTTTCAGGGTCCTGGAAAAGGCCAAGGGCTTTATACGGAGTCGCCTGGGGACCAAAGTGCGCCTGAAGTTCACCCCCGAGCTCCATTTCTTGAGGGACAGGGGCGCCGAGATCAGCGAGAAAGTCCAGATGTTGCTCCACGAGGTCATCCCCGAGGAGAAGGTCGATGGTGACGAGGGTGTTGAGGATGGCGATTCAGGATCGGGAGGGGCGGACGTATGATGGCGTGGGGAGGGATTCGCCATTGATCGCCCATATCCCAGGAAGCGTTCGGGGGTTGGGAAGAAGTTGATGCGCTACGAAAAATGGAGTGCGGTCTGATGGAGAAGGAGACGGTAGAGAGGAAAATCGGGGAAATACTGCAGGGGGCGGAGCGAGTAACCGTGGCAACCCATGTCAACCCGGACGGGGACGGATTGGGCTCGGTGGCGGGACTCGCGCTTTATCTGGAAAGGATGGGAAAGATCGTCTATCCCTGCATACCTCGATTGAACCAACTCCCTCCCCAATACGCGTATCTCCCCGGCAGGGAAAAGATCGGTACCTGCCGCGAGCCGGAAGAGGCACCGCAGGTGTTCGTCGCCCTGGACTGCAGCAACCTCGATAGGTTGGAAGCGCTGGAGGAGAAGGCGCGGGCCTCCCGCATACTCATCAACGTTGACCATCACGAGGACAATACATTCTACGGCCATTTAAACCTGGTGGATAAGGAGGCCTCCTCCACGGCTGAACTGGTGTATAGGATATTCAAGGATAATGGTTGGACGTTGGACCGGGACGTGGCCACCTGTCTATATACGGGCATCTTCACCGATACCGGCAGGTTCCAACACCACAACACGACGCCCGAGGCATTTCGAACGGCTTACGAGTTAGCGTTGGCCGGGGCGGACGTTTCCCGGGTCGCTAGGGAAGTATATCAGAACCAATCCCTTTCTTACGTGCACCTGCTGGGCTTGGTGCTGGAGAGAGCCCGCCTCCTGGACGAGACGGGCCTGGTTTACTCGTCCGTGACCCAGGAAGACCTGAAGATCACGGGCGCCAGTCTGTCGGAAACGGAAGACCTGGTTGATTACCTGAGGACGATAAAGGGCGGCAAAGTGGTGGCGTTGTTCAAGGAACTGGAGGATGGGAGGGTGAGGGTGAGCCTTAGGTCGCGAGATGATATGCCTGTAGGCCCCATAGCCCGTAAGCTGGGAGGGGGAGGACACGCCATGGCCGCGGGTTACACCACGGAGAGGGATATCGGGGGAGCATTGGAGGAGCTCCTTTCAGCCTTAAGGGGAAGTGACAGATGAGCAAGATGCCAGAAGGCCTCTCGAGGAACCCTTGAGAACATATGGAGGACGGGATACCGAAAATCCCTGTAGCTGATTCGATCTGACAGGTCTGCGTAAGAATCGAGGCAAAATGGGAAGCGATGTCCCCAGCGGAGTGCTATTGGTGGACAAGCCCGAGGGACCTTCCAGCCACGATGTGGTCATCGCTATCAGGAAATCCCTGGGGATAAAGAAGGCGGGCCATGCCGGGACCCTCGACCCCATGGCCAGTGGGCTTCTGGTGGTGCTTTTAGGGACCGCCACCAAGCTGGCGCCCTATATCCCAGCCGACCCCAAGGTATATGAGGGTTCAATGATCCTGGGGATGAAGACCGACACCATGGACCTGGAGGGAAGGCCTACCGGGGGATGTCCTTTCGAGGGCGATGAGGAGGAGGTGAGAAAGGCAATCGAGGGATTAGTGGGGGAACGGGTACAGGTACCCCCAGCCTTCAGCGCGGCTAAGGTGAGGGGCATCCCCTTGTACAGCTATGCGCGGAAGGGCATATACATGCAGGGAAAACCCAAGAAGGTAAAGATATACCAGGCTTCCATGTCGGATTTCAGGTGGGAAGAGAGCGGTCCGGTGGCGGACTTCCTCATCTCCTGCTCCCCGGGAACATACGTGCGTGAATTGGTCGATGCCATAGGAAACGAGCTGGGTTGCGGGGCGGTCCTGTCGCGACTCAAGAGGCTAAAGTCGGGACCTTTCGGGTTGGAGGAAGCCCTATCCCTCGACCTCGTGGTTAAACACCCCGATGAGGCCCTAAAGAAGGTCATTCCCGCCTCTTCGGCCCTTTCACAGCTGAAGAAGTTGAGGGTGGCGGCATCAGCCACCAGGAAGGCGAGGAACGGGTCTTCCTTGCACCAAGAAGACATAGTTGAAGTCCCAGACCTGGAAAAGGGCGAGACGGTGGCGGTGGTGGAGGGCGATTACCTGGTTGGGATCTACACGGTTATTTCGCCCAGGCCGATCATACTTAGACCTTTGCGGGTATTCCCTGCCACTTAAGCTTAGTGAGAAAGGTTTTCTCTTGTTGAAGACCCATGTAGTGGCTGATTTATCGCTCGGAGTATGCCATCATTAAATTTCGTAAAGTGTGGAGTAAAGGGCGATGTGCATCGCCCTCAAAATACGGGCCAGGCGGGATTTCTGACCATGACGACATTTGAATATCGACCTCGTGGGTTAATTAAAAGACTCATCCAGGTAGCGTGCCCTGTTCATCGGGGCGGAACAGTTCAAATGTCCCCTTCCGCCCGCAGGCGCTTACACGAGCTACAGAACTGAGGTGGCGATCGCATGGAGATATACCCGGGCTTGGACGCCATTCCCCCTGATCTGGGGTATTGTGTGATAACCATCGGCATGTTCGACGGCCTTCATAGGGGGCACAGGCGGATCATACGCCTTGCCCACGATAGGGCTCGAGAGTTGGGGATACGGTGCGTGGTGGTGACCTTCGACCGTCACCCCCTCGAGGTGCTGTGCCCCGATGACCACCCGCGTCTTCTCACCACCAGCGCCCAGAAGCTCCGCCTGCTGGAGGAGATGGATGTGGACATCGTGCTCATGGTCCACTTCGACGAGGAGTTCGCCTCCATCACCGCCTATGATTTCCTCCACCACATTCTCCTGGAAAGGCTTCACATGCGGGAAGTGGTCTTGGGAGAGAATTTCCGCTTCGGAAGGCATGGCGAGGGGGATGTGGACTACCTCACGAGATACGCGGACGAACTGGGGTTTAAAGTCCATCCCGTCCCCCTGGTGAAGGAAGACGGCGAGCCGGTCTCCAGTACCCTCATCCGGTCCCTCATAGAGAAAGGGGAG
>JBBFMI010000080.1:0-8135 GCA_037478635.1 Candidatus Geothermincolales bacterium
TGTCGGAGCATGACCTCGCCCGACCGGCGAGCGAGCAGGAAGTTACGCGTGACCACGGCCATGTAACGGCCCACGTCGCTGTACCTCTTCGCGCAGGAATCGTTGCCGTACCTGAAATCCCCCAGGTAGATATCGATCACCCCGTCGAGCAGGTCCATGGCTTCCAGCGAGGTGTACATGTTGGAGTTCCACACCATGGGGAGGAATTGGGCCTCGACCCCCAGATGCGCGATGGTGGACAGGATCGGGTGCAGGTTCGGATCCGGGTTCCCCCCCACGAAATTGACGTTCCTCGAGCCCTGACCGATCCCCCGGGAGATGGCCGCGGCAAGAAGGCGTGGGTCTGCCGGGCTGCCGCTCCTCGGGTCCATGGCGATGTCCCAGTTCTGGCAGTATACGCAGCGGAAGGTGCACCCGGAGAAGAAAATGGTGTGAGATGGCACCAGCTCCGACTCCTCGCCGAAGTGGAGGAATTCGGAGGCCACCCGGGAGACCGGGCCGACCCCGCAGTATCCCCTTTCCCCCCCCAGGCGGTTTGCCCCGCAGCGCCTTTCGCACATGCGACAGCTCTCGAGAAGCCTCCGGGAAAGTTCCACCTTGAGGTCGAGGAGGGAGGGTCCTTCGCCCGGGGGCGGGACCTCCCCCTTGCTCCAAGCTTCCCGGAAACGACCCATGGCCCGGGAATGGGCTTCCCAGAGGAGGTCCTCCTCCGATGCCAGGTCGGATAGGCCTGCGGGAACCCGCCTTGCAAACCAGTGCCGGGCGGGCTTTTTTCGGGACAGGATGGAGAAGTAATCCTTGAGGGCTTCCAAGGGGATCCCCTCCCGATGCGGTCGCGGGGTTCGAGGACCGACCCCTCGCTTTACGAATAAAAAATACCAGGGAAGGTCATAACCTGCCACGCCTGGCGGACGTCGTCTCGAACGCACCGGTAGCAGGGCCCGCAGCCGCTTTCCGGGATGAGCCTGGGGCGACGGGGATGCCGTACGTTTCAGAGGGCGCTTTCCGGTTCGGAAAAGGTCGGGAGACCACCCCGCCATCCTGACAGAGTGAGAAAATTCGAAGGGAGAAAAGGGTGGCCTCCCAATGCTCGATCTGGAGACCATGTCGCCATGCCTGGTCTCCGACGCGAAGGAGGTAGGGGAGTAGATCGCAAGGCCCGTGTTCGAGCTGGGGAGGTGGATGCTCGGGGTGGGCTGGGCCTTGCAGGGAATTCCCGGGGCTCGATAGTCTAAAATTCCCCACGGGCCAGTGGGGAAGGAGTGAACGGCCGAGACCGGATTCCGCGGAGGTGTCACGATGGCGGTTGCCGTGATGTTGGCCGGCCTGATCACGGTGGTGAACGTCACCATGATCGGGGCGGTGGCCCAGCTGCTCTCCGCGGTCCCCGACCGATCCTTTGCCGCCATAGCCGTCAAGTGGTTCGGGAAGCGGGAGGCGGGAAGCTTGCCCGGGGAGGGCACCGACCCGAGATCCATGGTCGATGTGGAAGAGAGCATCGATCGGAAGAGGAGGCGGCTCCTTCTCTGCGCATTCTTCCTGGCCTCGGTGGGGCTGGCTTTCCTGGTCTCGGGCTTCACCCGGTGGGGACGATACCTCGTGCCGTGGGGCATCTTGTCGGTTGCCACGTCGGGGAACCTCCTACTGGTCAGGGCATACCTCGGCTCGGTACGCCGGGGTGGAGAGGATACTCTACGAGACCGACTGATGACGAAGCCCCGACCTCGGCCCGCCCGGGCCCGGTTCGCAGAGGGGTTCTCGTCCTCGAGTCCACGATAAGCGGTTTGGCAGGCAGCCCGGACCAAGCCCCTTGACCCTTCCCAGGCCCCTTGTTCTTTCCGCCGGGCCCCGGACGGTTTCGGGCAGGCGGTCGCCTCTCCGGCGCAGGTAGAATTGAGGTGGAGGTATGGGTAATGGGAGCTGATGAGCTGGCTGCGTACATGGAGCTTGCCAGAAAGCTCGCCGAGGAGATGGGCGAGCCCCTGTTTTATTCCGAGAAGAGTGCCGAGGTGGAGCTGTCCCTGCGCCTCTTTCGCGGGGAGCCGCTGGTGCGGAGGGCCCTGGTGGCAATAGGGGAGGAGGCCGAATCCCTGGGGCACGGCCACTTTCACGTAGAACGCGTTGCGGTGGACGCGGGGGCGATAGTGCTATCCGAGGGAGGCGGAATGGGGACTGTCACCCTCGCTCACCTGGCGGGGGTCCTCCATGACCTGAAGAGGGGCGAGCCCGACCATGCCAGGAAAGGGGCGGAGGCCGCCCGGAGATTGCTCCTGGGATGGGGCTTATCAAAAGAGGAATGCGAGGCGGTGGCCTTCGCCATAGGCAATCACGAGGCATTCGTGGAGCCCTCCCCAGCCGAGGACCCCGCGTGGGGATTGCTGTCCGACGCCCTTTACGATGCCGACAAGTTCAGGTGGGGACCGGATAATTTCACGGAGACGGTTTGGAAGATGCTGGCCCATTACGGCATATCGCTGAGGGACGCCTTTCACCGCTTGGAACGGGGCATGGACGGGATCGAGAGGATAAAGGGCACCTTCCGGACCGCCACTGGGCAGAGATACGGTCCGGACTTCATCGACAGGGGCCTTGAGCTGGGCAAGAGGCTTTTCGACGAGTTAAGGCCGATGCTTTACGGGTCGACATGATGACAGAGGCCGGATGAAAAGGCGAACGCAGGGGAGGAAACGATGTTCCGGAGCGTGGAAGAGGTCGAGGAAAAGCTGAGGGAAAGCGGGTACGTGGCCGGCCGGGAGATCGCCACGGCCGTTTACCTGGCGGAAAAGCTTCAGAAGCCGATCCTAGTGGAGGGGCCTGCGGGCGTGGGCAAGACGGACCTCGCCAGGGCGGTGGCGGAGGCATCCGGCCGGGAGCTGGTGAGGTTGCAGTGCTACGAGGGACTGGACGAGTCCAAGGCCCTTTACGAGTGGGAATATTCGAAGCAGTTGCTCTACACCCAGATCCTCAGGGACGTGTTGGGCCGGGAGTTGACGGGAGTTTCCAGCGTAAGGGAAGCGGTGGACAGGCTCGCGGGTCAAGACAGCGTGTTCTTTTCCCGGCATTTCCTCGTCCCGAGGCCGCTGCTGAAGGCCATAACCTCGGAATCGCCCTCGCTGCTCCTGATAGACGAGGTCGACAAGGCGGACCCCGAGTTCGAGGCCTTCCTGCTCGAGCTGCTCGGCGATTACCAGGTGACGATACCGGAGATCGGCACCGTGAAGGCAAAACACATCCCTTTGGCAATCATTACCAGCAACAATTCGAGGGAGCTGGGAGATGCCCTCAAAAGGAGATGCCTTCACCTGTTCATAGATTTTCCCGACCGGGAGAGGGAGCTCGAGATCGTTCGCCTAAAGGTCCCAGGGATCGACGAGGCCCTGGCGGGCCAGGTGGTCAGGGCGGTCCACCGCCTGAGGGAGATGGGGATGAAGAAGGCCCCCGGCATAAGCGAGACCATCGATTGGGCCAGGGCGCTGATCGCCCTCGGCGCGGAGCGCCTTGACGCCAGGGTGGCATCGGAAACCCTGAGCGTGATCCTCAAGTACGAGAAGGACCTGGCCAGGGCCAGGGAAAACCTCCGCGAGGTGCTGGGGTGATGGCGGAAAACGGGATAGAGGGCGCCAAGGCGACGGAGGGCCTGAAGATCAGGGTGCTCGATTTCGCCAGGGCGCTCCGGGCCAGGGGGATCGACGTTTCCCCTTCCGAGGAGCTGGATTCCCTGAGGGCCCTGGCCCTGGCGGACTGGAGCGATAGGGCCGAGGTGAAGGCCGCGCTGATGTGCACCCTCCTGAAGGACCCTGACCACCGGGAGGACTTCGAGGAGCTTTTCAGGGAGTACTTCGAGGGAAGGCCGCTCCAGGCGGAGAAGGCGCGCGCACGCAAAGAGATCGCCTGGGAACAAGCGCTGGAATCCTTTTCCTCTATGCATGGCGGCATGAACGCCCTCGTCTTCGGCACCCTTTCCGGCTCGCACGGGTGGTTGGCTGAAATTGCCAGGGAAGCCCTGGAGGGAATAGATACTGGGGGCCTGCTGAGCGGGTTGCAGACGGGCATGTATGCGCGGAGGGCCTTCAACTCCCTGGATTGGGAGAAGGCTGATGGAATATTATCCCAGTTCGTTGAGTGGCTTAGGGAGCTGGGTTGGCCGGAGGATGAAAGGGACGCGGTCCTCAGGCGTTACCAGGAGGGAAAGGACCTCCTCTTCGAGGAGATAAGGTACCTGGTGGAGAGGGAGAGGCGCAGGAACCTCGATGAATACATGAGGCGGGGAGCCGAAGAA
Organism: Candidatus Geothermincolales bacterium; assembly: GCA_037478635.1. Classification (GTDB taxonomy): domain Bacteria; phylum Actinomycetota; class Geothermincolia; order Geothermincolales; family RBG-13-55-18; genus JACVJK01. Next base: position 4,280 of record JBBFMI010000080.1, read on the forward strand.
AGGCTCATGGACAAGCCTATAGGCACCCTGGACGAGGTCGAGTTACAACAGGCGAGGAGGATCGCCTTGATGCTGGCGGGGAAGCTCAGGTCCAAGATGAAGATGAGGATGAAGACAGCGGGGAAAGGACGCTTGGACGCGAAGAAGACCTTGAGGAAGAACATGGGATGTGACTGCGTTCCCTTCCAGGTGATGCGCAGGAGGAAACGGATCGAAAAACCCGATATCTTCGTGCTCTGCGACGTTTCCTCCTCGGTTGCCAGGGTTTCCCAGTTCATGCTCCAGTTCGTCCACACCCTGCAGGATTGCGTGCAGCGCGTGCGGTCCTTCGTGTTCGTGGACAGCCTGGGCGAGGTCACCGATTTCTTCCGGGAACAGGACGTGGAAGAGGGGGTGAGGTCTGCCCTGACCCGGGCGGGCATCAGGTACCATTCGAGGAGCGATTTTGGCGCCGTCTTCAGGCAATTCTGCCGCGAGTATTTAAGTGACGTGGGCTACAGGTCCTTCATCATCGTCATCGGGGACGCGCGCTGCAATTACAACGATCCCTGCGCCTGGGCCCTGGAGAGGATGGCGGAAAGATGCAGAGGGATCGTATGGTTGAACCCCGAGACCAGGTCCTTCTGGGACACCGGGGACAGCGTGATGGGCGCCTATGCGCCCTACTGCAAGGAGGTCAAGGAGTGCAGGACCCTGCGCCAGCTGGAGGAGGCGGTGGCCTCGCTGCTGCCCATGGGCGGGATGATTTGATCTGCGGTGCGTGACATGGATTAGAAAAACGTAAGGAGAGAAAAAGTATAATTGTTTATCGCCCGTGGAGAGGGCCACATCGATCTCGCAACTGATGCAGGGGTGGTGAAAACATGCAGCGAGCGGGGGAAGGAGCTGGAGACAAGGCTCGGGGGATCCGTGACGTGATCATAGTGGGGGGAGGCCCGGCAGGCCTTACGGCGGGGATTTACCTGGCCAGGGCCAGGATGGACGTGGTCATGTGGGAGAAGGAGGCACCGGGAGGCGCTCCGGCCCTCACCGAGCGGATCGAGAACTATCCCGGTTTCCCGGAGGGCATTTCCGGTTGGGAGCTGGTGGATAGGATGCGACGGCAGGCGGAGGGTTTCGGCCTCGCCGTGAGGTCATTTCATCCCATGAAGGGGTTGAGGAGGGAAGAGGGTCACCTGGTGGTGATGGGAGACGAGGGGGAAGAGGCTGCCCACGCGGTTATCCTGGCCATGGGCATGAGGCCCGCCAAGCTCGGGGTGCCGGGGGAAGAGGAATATCACGGGAGGGGCGTGTCCTACTGTGCCACCTGTGACGGGGCGTTTTTCAAGGATTCGGTGGTGGCGGTGGTGGGAGGCGGGAACAGCGCCGTGGAAGAGGCCCTCTTTCTCACCCGTTTCGCCTCCAAGGTGATCCTGATCCACCGCCGGGACCGATTGAGGGCCAGCCGGATCCTGCAGGAGAGGATCCTGCAGCATCCCAAGGCGGAGATCCGGTGGAAGAGGGTGGTCCGGGAGATAAGAGGAGACGGCAAAAGGGTTCAATCGGTGGTCATCGGCTCCACCGACACCGGGGAGGTGGAGGAGATACCGGTGCAGGGCGTTTTCCTCTACGTGGGGAACGTGCCGAACACGGAGGAGGTCAGGGGGTTCCTGGAGCTCGACGATAGCGGCTTCATCGTAACCGACGGCGAGCTCGAGACCAGCGAAAGGGGCGTTTTCGCCGCGGGCGACGTGAGGAAGGGGAGCGTGTGGCAGGTCGCGGCGGCGGTGGGCGACGGGGTGCGCGCCGCGCTCAACGCCCAGCGTTACGTGGAAGAGTTGAAAGGCATAGCTTATCGATAAGCCTCGCTTTTCCAAGCCGATGGCATAACGGGTTATCCGGGAGGTGAAAAATGGCCGGTAAAGTGGTGGAACTGAGCGCCGAGAACTTCAGCCAGGAAGTGCTGGAGGCGGAAGGCCCGGTGCTGGTGGATTTCTGGGCCCCGTGGTGCAACCCCTGCCGCATGATGGCTCCGGTGCTGGAGGAAGCGGCGGAGGAATGGGCTGGAAAGATTAAGGTGTGCAAGCTCAACGTGGACGAGAACCAGGACCTGGCGCGCAAGTACGACATCCAGTCCATCCCCACCCTGATCCTCTTCCACAGGGGCGAGGCGGTGAAGAGGACGGTGGGCGCGAGGCCCAAGAGCGCCCTGCAGGAGGAGTTCCGAGACTGGCTTTGATGCGGGGTCGCCCCGGACCATCTCTGGCCGGGAGACCCGCTAACATGGTTGCCGCGTGGACGTGTTTAAGGAGGCTGCCATGAAGATCGCGGTAATAGACGGCATGGGCGGCTCAATAGGGCAGCACATCATCCTGGAGCTCCGGAAGAAGTTGCCGGAGGACGTGGAGATAATAGCCCTGGGATCCAACGCCATAGCCACCGGGAACATGATGAAGGCGAGGGCGAACCGGGGAGCCACCGGCGAGAACGCCGTGAAAGTCTGCATAAACGAGGCGGACATAATCATGGGGAGCCTTTCCATCGTGATCCCCAATTCCATGATGGGAGAGCTCACCCCGGCCATGGCCACCGCGGTGGCCATGGCGCCGGGCAGGAAGATCCTTCTGCCCCTCACCTATCCGAGGCTCGAGATCCTGGGGACCACCGACACTCCGCTTCCCAGGCTGATAGAGCAGGCGGTGGAAATGGTGAGGGAGATCTACGAAAAGGAGGCGGGGAGAGATGTGTGAGGCCACCGTTTTCCTGAGCAGGGGCGAGGATATGGAAAAGATCATGGAGGACGTGGTGGAGCTGAGGAGGGAGGGGGACAAGCTTCTCTTGGTCGACGTATTCGGCGAGCAGAAGATCGTCTCGGCCAAGGTGGGAGAAGTGGAGCTCATGGATCACCGTATAACGCTCAAAGAGGAATGACGGGGCAATGACCTTGCCCGAAGGTTGCTGTCCAGCGGGCCCGAGTTCGAGGAAAGCGGGCGGCAGCCTGGGAATCCATGGCTTTAGAGGGCCGATCCGGCGGAGGTTGGGGAGGGTAGCTCCAGTTCCCACTTCCCACACCTGCCGCCCCAGCGGGCCAGCACTTCTCCCTCCACCATGATCTTCACTATCTCGCAGTTGTTGGAGCAACCCTTGCAGTGGAAGCTGGAAGTCCGGTATTCGAGCTCGGTTACCTGGAACCCCTTGAAATTGGACCTGGGGGGGCGCAGTTCCCGGGCTAACAGGGCAGCGCCTATGGCGCCCATCACGTTGAAATGGGGCGGCACTATCACCTCCATCCCCAGGGCCTCCTCGAAGGCCTTCTTCATGCCCACGTTGGCCGCCACCCCGCCCTGGAACACCACTGGCGGTTCGATCTTCTTGCCCTTGGCGAGGTTGTTGAGGTAGTTACGCACCAGGGCCTCGCAGAGGCCGTATATGATGTTCTCAATGGGGTGCCCGACCTGTTGCTTGTGGATCATGTCGGATTCGGCGAAGACCGAACACCTTCCGGCTATCTGGACCCCGGTCTCCGCCCTCAGAGCGTAGGTCCCGAATTCCTCGATGGGGATGTTGAGGCGCGCGGCTTGATGGTCCAGGAACGATCCGGTCCCCGCTGCGCATACGGTGTTCATGGCGAAATCCACCACGATCCCGTCCCGGATGATTATGATCTTGGAGTCCTGGCCCCCTATCTCCAGGACCGTCCTCACCTCGGGGACCACGTGCATGGCGGCCACCGCGTGAGCCGTTATCTCGTTCTTCACGATGTCGGCTCCCACGATCACCCCGCTCAGGTGACGGGCGCTTCCGGTGGTGCCGGCGCCCAGCACCTCCACCCTGGAGGGCAGCTGTTGGCCCAGCTCTTTCAGGCCCTCTTGGACGG
>JBBFMI010000081.1:0-8118 GCA_037478635.1 Candidatus Geothermincolales bacterium
TGATGAAGGCCTTCAGGGACCTTCACGACGCCGTGCTCGCCGAGGGCGCCCTGGACACCAAGACGAAACGCCTGATCCTGGTGGGGATATCGGTGGCCCTGAGGTGCGAGCCCTGCATCAGGGTCCACGTCCGCGGGGCGCTGGAGGCGGGGGCGTCCCGCCGGGAGATCCTGGAGGCCGCAAGCTGTGGTGTCCTCATGGCGGGTGGACCGGGCGCCGCTTACGCCGCCACTTACCTTGTGGACGAACTCGATAGGGCGAAGTGAGGAAGGAGGACCAGTCAGTTAACCTCACATCAACCGGGTAAGGTAGGGAAAACGAATGCCTTCCTTTAAACCCTTGGCTGGTTGATTGACGATTTCAGATGCCTGGTTGGCTGGGCCGGGGGAAATGTTTGTCTTCCCTTAAACCCTGGCTGGAGATGAAACCTGGGGTTAAAAGGAGATGGACCGTCGCTGGTTCCCATGTCGCCCTTCAGCTGTCGGGATATCAAAAAAGGGCTCAAAAAACTCGCCAGGCATCTTCCCAGAAGGCGCCGCGGAAGTGAAGGGTCGGTCTCGTCTTCCTGGTGGGCCAAGGAAGTCGGAACCCGTTTTCTGAGAGTCACTCCCGGGGTCATTGTCCCCCGCTAAGAGGCAAGGTGAACCGGAATATGGTCCCCCCTCCTTCCCGGGGCTCGTTCCAGATCTTGCCTCCATGGGCTTTCACTATCTCCCTGGCTATGTACAGCCCCAGACCGATGCCGGGCCTGGAATGGTGGGTGGCTTCTTCCACCTGGAAGAACCGGTCGAAGACCGCCTCCCGGAGGTGATCGGGTATCCCCTCCCCCCGGTCGAGCACCGAGACCAGCAGGTCGTTGTCCGATCGTTCGAGGTGGATGTCCACCGGGAAACCCGGCGGTGAGAATATCACCGCGTTCTCCACCAGGTTCACCAGTAGGTCGTGGAGCATGGTCCCGTCTCCCCTGAGTATCGTGAGGGGCGAGCTGGTGTGGACGGAGATGGGATTCTCGTAGCCCCTGGCCCTCATCTCAGAAGCGACCTTTTTCGCCAGCTCGAGCATGTCCACTTCCACCAGGTCGGGGTGGAACCTCCCTATGCGCAGGCGGGTTGCGCTCATCAGCCTGTTTGCCAGGCCGGCCAGGCGCTGGGAGCCCTGGACCATGGCTTCTATGATGTAATCCGTCTCTTCCTCAGACAGGCTCTCCTTGTGGGACGCGAAGGTCGAGGCATATCCAAAAAGCACCGTCGCGGGATGCCTTAGCTCGTGAGCGGCCACGTCCAGAAAGTCGGTGAGCTCTTCCTCCCGGTTCAACCTCTCGAGCTCAAGCCCCATGGACCTCGCCATAAGGGCCATCACCTCGACGTCCTCCGGCGTCCAATCCCTGGTCTTGTCGTCGAGGGCATAAAGGACCCCGCTGACCTCCCCTCCCCACCATAGGGGGTAAAGGAGGCACGAGCGATATTCCCCGCTCGACAGAACTGGATCCGATCGCATCTCGGGAAATAGGTCCAGGTCCCGGATGGGAAGGTGTCCGTATAACTCCCCCCTCTGCCATAGCTCGAGGACGAGGGCCCCTCGGTCGACAGACTCCGGATGTTCGAACCTCCTCGTGCCTTCCCCAAAAAAGAGCACCGTCGGCTTTCCCTTCCTCAAGCTGAGGCAAGCCGCCTGCTTGCACTCGAGGATATCCCTCACTCCCGAGAGTATGGTCGACAGGTTCCGCAGGGGATCGGGTCCCAGGCCGAGGATCACCCTGCCCGCCCTTTCCCTGTATTCCCTGAGCCTCTTGATCTCGGTTATGTCCAGGGCCGTAAACACGGTCCCCTCCTCCGGTTCCTTGGGATTCACGAACGTGGAACTCAGCAGGACGTGGATGATCTTTCCATCTTTTCGCACCCACCTGGTCTCTATGGAGCCCACGCCCCTTTCCCTTATCAGGTCGTATTTCTCCCTTCCCACCCTCTGGTATTCCTCCTCGGAGGGATAGAGGATCCTGGCGCCCTTGCCCACCAGTTCCTCCTCCCGGTACCCGAGCATCTCGCACAGTCTCTCGTTGACCTTGAGTATCCGCCTTTCCGGATAGGAGACCATGCCCACGCCCGCGGGCAAAGCGGAATAAAGGCTTTGGATCTCCCTCTCCGCCCTCTTCTTCTCGGTTATGTCCAGAGCGAGCTCGCAGCGCACCATCCTTCCGTCCGGCCAGCGGATCAAGCGGTCTATCAGGAAAAAGTCCCTGCTTAGCACCGGGTTATGGTACTCCCAGTAGATGGGTTTCCCGGGCTCGGAAAGAAGCTGTGGATTGGTGCAGAAAGGACAGGGCTCCCCCCGGCCCTGGAACTCCCGGTAACACTTCCCCCCGGTGGGATCCTTGCCGAACCGGTCCTTGAGGGCCTGGTTGGCGTACAGTATCTCGTAGGTATCGATATCGGCCACGTAAGCGATGTCGGCGAAGGAATCGAGGATGGAGAGCAACTGCTGGTATCCGAGCTGGGCTATCAGTTCCGACCTCCGGGCCCGCGTCACTTCCCGCTGGAGCTCGCGAAGCCTCGACCTCATCCGCATTACTTCCCGGTGGGATCCCTTGAAGTCGGGCGAACCACTGGGCATGGATGTACCTCCAGATAGCCCCCTCGGCTTCACAAGATGTTCACAAGATGATTTTACATTCACCACTGGGGCTCGGGGAATAAGACCCGGCCACTCGAGCCTGCGCGCGGATAGATTATTTGTTCGCCCAATAAATTCATCTTGGAACCGTTTTGATCAGCGCAGCCCCCAAAGCGTTGTTTTGTCCTTTTAAAGAATTCAGGTTCCTTCGATCATATTATCTCCTTCCTCTCAGGATCAGTGCCATCTCCATGCCCTTCGGTCTTTCCGCTTCGCGCCATCGAACGGAAAGCCCGCTAACGGCTTCCTATGGGGAGGATGGCCGATGCCTCTACGTCAAGGCCCGCTACCATTCCCTCCCGCAGCTGGCGATAGCCCAGGGAGGCCACCATGGCGGCGTTGTCCAGGCAGAGCTTGATGGAGGGAACATAGAGAGAGATACGGTGCTCCCTCAGGCTCTCAGAGAGCCTTTCCCTCAGGAAGGTGTTGGCGGCCACTCCCCCGGCCAGGACCACCCGGTCAACCCCCTTCTCCAGCGCAGCCCGAGTGATCTTCTCCACCTGAACCTCCACCACCGCCGCCTGGAAGGAGGCGGCCACGTCCTCCACCCGGAAGGGCCGTCCCGCCTCCCTCGCCTCCCGCACGAAATTCGCCACCGCGGTCTTGAGGCCGGAAAGGGAGAAGTTGTAGGTGCCATCCCGCAGCAGGGCCCGGGGGAACCGGATGGCCTCCGTATCCCCGTCCCTGGCCAATCGGTCTATGATGGGGCCGCCCGGGTATCCCAACCCGAGCAGGCGGGCTACCTTGTCGTAGGCCTCCCCGGCCGCGTCGTCCAGGGTCTCGCCGAGGACCTCGTAGGTAAGGTGACGGGGCATATAAACCAGCACGGTGTGCCCCCCGGAGACCACGAAGGCCACCAGGGGTGGCTCCAGCCCCGGGTGTTCCAGGAAAGCGGCGTAGATATGGGCCTCCAGGTGATTCACTGCCACCAGGGGAAGGTCGAGGGCGTACGACAGGGCCTTGGCGGCGGTCAGTCCCACCAGCAGGGAACCTATCAAGCCGGGACCCCTGGTGACGGCTATCGCCTCCAGGTCCGAAAAGTCCGCGCGCGCCTCCCTCAGCGCCTCCTCCACCGCTGGCATCAGGGCTTCCAAGTGGGCCCGGCTGGCGATCTCCGGGACCACGCCGCCGTAGCGGGAATGCAGGTTGGCCTGGGAGGAGATGATCAGCGAGAGCACCTCCTCTCCTCCCCGTACGACCGCCGCGGAGGTCTCGTCGCAACTGGTCTCTATGCCCAAGACCAAGCCCGTCCCATTTCCCATAGTCATCCCGCCTTCCTGAGTTCTCCGCCTGTCCGGATGGACCGGGAAGCCCCCCGTCCGCGACCCCCGACATCCATCACCAGGGCGTCATTCAAGATCTCCTGCGATCCTTGGGGTTTTTACTTATCTCTACCCACTATCACCTCTCAACTTCTTCCACCCGGCTCTTTCCATCCTCTCCACCAGCGCCCTGTAATCCTTCCCGTCGATGCCGTCCACTTCCATCACCAGGGCGTCCTCGCCGCTTTCCCGGTAATAACCTCTTCTCACGCCCACCACCCGGAAGCCAAAGCCCTCGTACAGGGAGATGGCGGGGAGGTTGGACATCCGAACCTCCAGGGTCATCAGGCGTCCACCCATGCGGGCCGCCTCCTTCATCAAGGCGGCGAGGAGTACGGTTCCGATGCCGCGCCTTCTCACGTCCTCCCTGACCGCCAGGGTCATCAGGTGGGCCTCGTCGATGAAAACCCTTATGCCGCCATACCCCGCGAGCTCCTCTCCGACCCTGGCCACCAAGTACCTGCTGCTATTGGCCTCCAGCTCCACCAGGAACATGCCCCTGGTCCAGGGACTCCTGAAGGCCTTTCTCTCCAGCTGGAGCACCTCCTCCAAGTCCTCTATACCCATGGACTCGATGCGGATCTCCCTCAACGACCTTCCCGACACCGCCTTTCCTCCGCATCGGGACGACGCAGGTAAAGGGGGAGTAGATCCAGCGGGCGGACGAACCTTTCTTCTCTGAGATGGGCCGAAACCGCCTTAACCAAGCCCTCGGGAGTGGGTCCATCCAGGGGAAGGATTTCTTTCGCCGGCAGATCTGCCGCGATGCTTCGGTCAGGGTAGCCGACCAGGAAGAGGTCATCCCGGTACTCTTCGGACCAGGCCTCCATCTTCTCTCTCAACGTTCCCTCCGGTCCCAGCAGGGGCCCTTCCAACACCTCGAGCAAATCCCCTTCCCGGCGGTAGAGGCCGAAGTAGAACTCCCTTCTCCGGGCATCCATGCAGGGACATACCAGTCCGTCGCCCCGCCAGGAGAAGGCCATCGCCTCGAGGCTGGTCGGAGCCACCAGGGACAATTCCCAGGCCCAGGCCAAGAACTTGGCCGCCGTCACCGCCACCCTCACCCCGGTGAACGCGCCCGGCCCTCTCCCCGCGCCGATAACGGTTATGCATTCCCTTTCCACTCCCGACTCGGCCAGGACCTCCGAAAGCAGGGGAAAAAGATCGGCGGCACGGCGGCCTCCCTCCACCCTCCTCCAGGATATCCTCCCCTCGTGGGACAGAGTCACCACCCCTGCAGGGTAGGACAAGTCCAACGCCAGGATCGCACCGTCCGCGCCCCCCATCATGTCACCCCTCTCGCCCGAAACCCCTTCCCGTGGGCTGGCCTCCATGAGAGCCCTGGAAGACCGCCCTCAGCCTTTCCTCCCATTTCGCTCCGTGAGGAATGAATGTCAATTCCCTTTCGGAATCCCCCTTTATCTGTATCCTTATCTCGAGGAAATCGTCCAGGAAGAATCCCCTTACCCGGTCACCCCACTCCACCGCCAGCACTCCCCCGGCCTCCTCGAGTTCATCCAGGCCCAGCATGTAAAGGTCCTCTGGTCCCTCCAGCCGGTAAGCATCCAGGTGGTAGAGGGGCAACCTGCCCCGATGTTCTCGGAGAAGGATGAAGGTGGGGCTGGTCACCCTCTCCTTCACCCCCAGTCCCCTGGCGATCCCCCTCACGAAACAGGTCTTACCAGCCCCCAGCTCCCCGACCAGGAGCACGCAGTCTCCCGGCTCCAGGACAGGCGCCAGACGGCTCCCCCAGGCCTCGGTCTCCTCCTCGGAGCCGGACAACAGACACCACTGGCCGTCTTTCTCTCTAACCATGGAGTACCCGCTCATAAATTTCAGGGCGATCGTAAACCTGGACGAATGTTTCTAAGATTCATAGCAGAAACACGCGCCTTTTTCACCCAAAGAGATACCATCCATAAGGGAACCGCCCACGGGGCGCCCCGGACAACGGTCTTTTTCCCGGACCCCGTATGGTCAGAACAGTCCCATCTGTTCCGGCTCCCGTTCCACCTTTACCTGGGCTCTGCCGGAGGCCTCCCACCTCCTTCTCTCCTCCTCCAGGTACTTTCCTAATCTCTGGAAGTCCTCTACCAGCACGGCCTTGAGGGGCGGCTTATGCAGGGCGGCCGCGGGGTGGAACAGGGGCACGTACACCAGGTCGTCCTTCCTTATCACCTTGCCGTGCAACTGGGTTATGCCGGTTCCGGTGCGAAGGAGGGTCCTGGTGGCGTGATTTCCCAGGGTACAGATGAGCCTCGGGTTTATGATCTCTATCTGCTTGAACAGGTACGGGGTGCAGGTCTCCAACTCACCCGGAAGGGGGTCTCGGTTCTCGGGCGGACGGCACTTCAGGGTGTTGGCGATATACACCTGGTCGCGGGAAAGCCCGATGGAGCGGAGGAGTTGATCGAGGAACTGGCCCGCCGGACCGACGAAGGGGATTCCCTGCATGTCCTCGTGATAACCGGGAGCCTCTCCCACGAACATTATCTCCGCCCGCGGGTTACCCACCCCGAAGACCAAGTTGGTCCGGGTTTTTCCCAGTCCGCACCTGGTGCAATCCTTGATTGCTTCGTATAGCTCCTCAAGCGTCCTGGCCTCTCTCCAGTCCCCCATGCACCCTCCTTCTTGGAATGCCGCAACGTCCGGTTTTTGTCCAACAAATTTTACAAAACCTTGCCGACATTTTTGTTTGACAGGGCCACGCCCCCCAGCGAGCTCGGGAAAAGGCCCCGACCATCAGCCCCTGCAGGAAGAACAGCTGGACGAGGTGCAGGTGGAGCAACCCGACCTCCCGGCCGAGGAGCGGAAATCGCCCGAAGAAGCCGATCCGCTCTTGAAGCCGAAGGTGGAAAAAAGCTTCCTCAGCTTCCCCTTCCCGCATACCTTGCAGGCATCGAGCTCCTCCGACATGCTACGGGCGAAGTGCTCGAAGACCGCTCCGCAATCCTCGCATTTATACTCGTAGAACGGCATCTTCATCACCGCCTTTCCCGCATCATATTATCGCCGAGGCGGACCCCCGCGACAATGACCCGTACCCAGTGGGTACCCGGGAAACGCCACCGCCCGTCCCGCTCGAGACCTCTAAGGCTTCACCGACCATCACATCCGCACAAAGGGGCCCGTCATGGAGTAGAATTCCTGGAGTATGATCCCGAAGAGCGGCTGTGATGGGGCGGAAAAATACCCTGAAAATCCTCCGCCTTCCGTATCGAGGGACCCAGCTGGGTGAGAGAAATGACCGTGAAGGAACGGGGAGAGAAAAAAGCGAGGTTCCTCGCCAACCTGCCGGCGCTGGTCGCAGTGGCCGCCGCCGTGGCGCTGTTCTTCGCGCCTCTCCTCTTCCTCAAAAAGGTGCCCGACATTTCCGACATCAGGACCTATTACTACCCGGGATGGGCTTACTTCGGCAAGCTCCTCCGGGCGGGAGGCATGGAATACTGGTGTCCCCACCTTTACTGTGGGTTCCCCCTCTTCGCCGACAGTGAGCTGGGGCCGTTTTATCCCTTAAACCGACTGCTGTGGCTGCTGCCGCCGCTGGGAGGTCTGGTGGCCTCACTTTTCCTGCATTACCTCATGGCCGCCCTTTTCACCTACGCCTACGGGCGGTACATGGGACTCACGCCCCTTTCCGCCCTCGTTTCCTCCCTTTCCTTCTCCCTTGGGGGCGCCATGGTCTCCCACCTGGTTCATCCCAACATGATATGGGCAGCAGCTTACTTGCCCCTGTTTCTGCTGTTATTGGAGATGGGTCTCAGGAGAAGGTCTGCCTACCCCTTCATCTTGATGTCGCTGGTCCTCGGCCTCCAGTACCTGGCGGGTTTTCTCATGATCCCCCTCATGGAGGCCCTGGCAGTGCCCATCTACCTTCTTGTCTACACCTGGAAAGAGATCGAAAACGGGCAGCGGATCCGTGTCCTGGCCTGGAGCGCCGGTTTTTCCCTGGCGGCGTTTCTCCTGGGGACAGCCCTGGGCATGGCACAAAACCTTCCCAGCTATCACCTGGTGAAGGAGAGTTACCGTGCCGGTGGACTGGACCAGAACCTGGCCGACGTCGGGAGTCTGCCCCCCTTGCAGCTCTTAGGGCTGGTCTTTCCCCGCGCTTTCGGCACCGGCATTG
>JBBFMI010000082.1:0-8040 GCA_037478635.1 Candidatus Geothermincolales bacterium
TGGTTCTTGTCCAGAACTACCCAGACACAATTACTTATACGCTACCTGAGATGATGCGAAATCAAGGTTCATCGTGACGGGTAAAACGATCGAACGGGAAAAAGAACCTGGTAGAAATGGAATGCCACTTTCAACACCGCTTTTTAAAAGTGATGCCATTCCCCATGGATCTTTTTAGAGCCTTTTATATGGATGTTCATTAAAAAATCTCTTCTTTTTGCCATCATTCAAGCCAAGATTGACAAGGCTATAGGCGCTGAATAGAATTGTTGCGAGCGAAGGTGGGGAGGTAAAAGACCTTTCCTCTTTAAATTACTTAAAAAGACTATTCCTGAGCGAAGCAGAGGTTGCACCACGCCGTGTGCGAAATGCGGCGACGTCGAGGAAAGGCACGAACCAACAACGAACGGATAATGGCTGGTACGAAACGGCCGAAGGGGAAAAGCCTTTATGCCAGATTTGCCATATCTTTTCTAACATGTGTTCCTGGCGAGACCTCCGTGCTGAGGCACTTTTTTTTGGTCTGAAAGGAAGTCGGTTTGGTTGTAGATGGGAGGTGAAAAGGGCGTGGAGAGGAAAGGGATAACCAGGCGCCAGTTCCTGAAGTATGCCGGCGCCACCGCTGCCCTGCTGGGGTTGAGCGAGAGCCTTATCCCCGAGATCGCTAAAGCCCTGGAAGAGGCAGCGGCAGGGAAGCCCCCGGTGATCTGGCTGCAGGGTCAGAACTGCACTGGCTGTTCCATTTCCCTGCTGAACTCCAATTACCCCATGATCGCCGAGGTGGTGCTGGACAAGCTCTCCATCCGTTATCATCCCAACGTGATGGCCGGGGCCGGAGACGTGGCGATGAAGGCCATCGAGGAGACGGCCAAGGAGATGGCCGGCAAGTACATCTTGGTGGTGGAGGGCCCGGTTCCCACCGCGGAGGGTGGCGAGTACTGCACCTTCGGGTTGGAGAAGGAGACCAAGCCCTTCAACGGATACCAGCGGCGCAAGGACAAGCCGATGATCGCTTGGATGGAAGAGCTGGTGCCGGGCGCCGCCGCGGTGGTGGCGGTGGGGAACTGCGCCTCCTTCGGTGGTATCCCCGCGGCCAATGCCGAGGTCACCGGCACCAAGGCGGTGATGGACGTGGTGGCCGATATCGCCAAGGACAAGCCGGTCATCAACGTGGGAGGATGCCCCGCCCATCCTGACTGGATCATCGGCACCATCCTCGATTACCTCATCAACAAGAAGGTGCCCGAGCTCGACCAGCACAAGAGGCCCAAGAAGTTCTTCGGCATGCTCATCCACGAGAACTGCGAGCGCAGGGCGGCCTTTGACGCCGGGCTCTTCCTGGAGGACTGGAACGACTACAACCCGGATATGAAGCTCTGCCTTTTCAAGATGGGTTGCAAGGGTCCCGTAACCTACGCCGATTGTCCCATCCGGCGCTGGAATTCCGGGGTGAACTGGTGCGTTGGAGCCAACGCCCCCTGCCACGGTTGCGCCGAGCCCGCTTTCTACAAGGACCTCTCGCCGCTGTACAAGCCCTTGCCCAACATGCACTTCCCCGGCCTGTCCACCATTCCGGACAATCTGGGTTGGATCGCCGCCGGGGCCACCGCGGTGGGCATCGGCGCCCATTACCTGTACAAGCAGCTCGGCAAGAAGGAAGAGGGGGGTGAGAAGTAATGGGTCAGCTGATAAGCATCGATCCTGTAACCCGTATCGAGGGACACCTCCGCATCGACGTGGAGATAGAGAACGGCGTGGTCAAGGATGCCTGGTCCTCCGGGACCATGTTCCGCGGCATCGAGATGCTTCTCAAGGGGAAGCACCCCTGGGACGCCCAGCAGGTGACAGAGCGCATCTGCGGCGTGTGCCCGTTGGTCCACGGGACCGCCTCCTCCTACTGCCTCGATGATGCCATGGGCGTCGACCTTCCCGACAACGCCCGCCTGATCCGCAACCTCTGCCTGGGGGCGAACTTCATCCAGTCCCACATCCTTCACTTCTATCACCTGGCCGCCCTCGATTACGTGGACGTCACGGCGGTGGCCAAGTACTCGGGCAATGATCCCGCCCTCAACGCCCTCAAGGCTAAGATCGTGGGGCTGGTCAAGGCCAACGACGTGTATCCCTTCCTCCCCCGCTACGAGTCCGGGGACTACGTGAGCGATCCGGAGCTGGCGACCGTGCTGGTCAGCCATTACGTCCAGGCTCTCGAGATGCGCAAGAAGGCCCAGGAGATGCTCTCCATCTACTACGGGCGCATGCCCAGCTTCGTGGGGACCATCCCCGGCGGCGTGACCAATCCGCCCACCATCTCCAACATAGCCGCCTTCCGCGCCCGCCTGGACGAGCTCCGGGCATGGATCGACAACGTGTACGTGCAGGACATCCTGACCGTGGCCCAGGTGTCCGCCTACGCGCCCTTCCTGACTCTGGGCGATTCTGGCGGGAATTACCTGGCCTATGGCGGTTTCGACGAGGATTCCCAGGGCAAGGAGAAGTTCCTCCCCCGCGGCGTCATCTTCGGCAACAACGTGGCCCAGGTGGGGGAGATGGACGAGAACAAGATCACCGAGTCCGTCAAGTACTCCTGGTACAAGGACGAGTGCGAGTCCTTGCACCCCAAGGAGGGCAAGACCCAGCCCGATGTCCACAAGGAGGGCGCTTACTCCTTCCTCAAGGCCCCGCGCTACGACGGCAAGCCCATGGAGGTCGGCCCCATGGCCAGGATGCTCGTGCTGGCGGGCTACGAGCTCACCGGCAAGCGGCCTGAACTCCTGATGGGGTTGGTGAAGAAGATCGGTCTCGACGGGGCCGTGGATGCCTGCGTCAAGGCCGGCAAGTTCGGGATACTGCCCCGTCACGCCATGCGGGCCCTGGAGTGCAAGCTCCTGGCCGACAAGATGGTGGAGTGGCTGGACCAGCTCAAGCCGGGCGAGAAGATCTGGGACAGCAAGGGCAAGGACATACCCAGCGAGTCCTACGGCAGGGGCCTGGTGGAGGGCCCGAGGGGAGCGCTCGGGCACTGGATCCACATCGTGGGCAAGAAGATCGAGAACTACCAGGCCATCGTGCCCACTACCTGGAACGCGGCGCCCAGGGACAAGAACGGTAACCGCGGGCCCATCGAGACCTCCCTCATCGGCCTGCCGGTTCCGGATCCGGAGAACCCCATCAACGTGGTGCGTGCCGTGCGTTCCTTCGACCCCTGCCTCGCCTGCGCCATCCACGTGATCCATCCCGAGCACAACGGCGTGAAGGTCTTCCGGGTGGTGTAAGGGGTGATGCCGGATGAAGGAGAAGAATTTCATTCCGGGACCCGCCCGGGTGCTTTACGCCGTGTACCTTAGCGCGCTGGCGGTGTCCATCTACATCGGGTTCAATAACTTCCACCCCTTCCTCTCCGGGTGGAGGTACCCGTGGGGGATGGGCTTCGCCCGCAACCTCAACCTGCTCACCATCTGGATAGTTGCCATTTGCGCCGGCATCTACCTCTACTATGCCACCCTGGGCCGGCCGAAGAAGTGGACAGAACCCCTCGGCTGGTTCCGAATCCTCCTGGCCCTGTTGGCCATCTGGTACTTTCTGCTCAGCTATGCCGCCCTCTATCCGAACGGGTGGCTCAAGGGGATGGTGAGCGGCCTGGGTGGAGTGTATGCCGTCAACAAGCTGTACCAGCTCTTCCTGTGGTTGGTCATGCTGATCAACATCATCTACATCTACGCCCGGTGGGCGACCTCCGAGAGGTTCCCCAGGCTGAGGGCCGCCGGGAGCGGAGAGGAGGTGTCGTAGATGGCGGGCAACGGACACGGGCAGTACAAGACGTTCGTGGGAGGTATCCATCCTCCCTATAACAAGGAGCTTGCCAGCGGCCAGGCGATAAAGGCGGCTCCCGTACCCGAGAAGGTCGTCATCCACCTCCAGCAGCACATCGGGGCCCCGAACGAGCCCCTGGTGAAGCCGGGTGACCGGGTGGAGGTGGGCCAGAAGATCGGGGCTTCCGACGCCTTCGTGAACGCTCCGGTCCACTCCTCGGTGGCCGGTACTGTGGTGGAGATCGCGGAGGTCCCCAACTTCACCGGCGCGAAGGTAAAGAGCGTGATCATCGAGGCGGACAAGGAACAGCCCGAGTTCCAGAAGAAGGAGAACCCCAACTGGGAGTCCCTGTCTGCCGAGGAGATTCGCCAGATCGCCCGGGAAGCGGGCTTGGTGGGCATGGGAGGAGCGGCATTCCCCACCCACGTCAAGCTGACCCCTCCCAAGGACAAGCCCATCGACACCGTGATCATCAACGCCTGCGAATGCGAGCCCTACCTCACGTGCGATCACCGGCTCATGCTGGAGAGGCCGGAGGACCTCGTCAGGGGACTCAAGCTCCTCATGACGGCGGTGGGGGCCGACCGCGGGATCATCGGCGTGGAGGCCAACAAGATGGACGCCGCCCGCAAGCTGGAGGAGCTGGTCAAGGGCGAGAATCGCCTCTCGGTGGAGATCCTCGAGGTGAAGTACCCGGAGGGAGCGGAGAAGATGCTCATATACGCCATCACCGGGCGCAAGGTCCCTCCGGGCAAGCTCCCCTCCGAGGTGGGATGCCTGGTGCAGAACGTGGGCACCGCCATCGCCCTGTTCGAGGCGGCTGCCTGGGGCAAACCGCTGTACGAGCGGGTGGTCACCGTCACCGGGCAGGGCATCCGTAACCCGTCCAACTTCCTCGTGAAGGTGGGGACGCCCATATCGGTGCTCATCGAGGCGGCCGGCGGAATGGTGGGGAATCCCCGGAAGGTGATCATGGGCGGACCCATGACCGGTTGGGCACAGCAGGACACCAACGCCCCGGTGGTCAAGGGTACCTCGGGCGTGGTCGTGCTCACCTCCGAGGTGGTGGACGTGCAGGAGGAGCACGAGTGCGTGCGGTGCGGCAAGTGCGTGGACGTGTGTCCCATGTTCCTCCTGCCCAATTACATAGCCACCACCGTGAAGAGGCAGGAGTGGGACAAGGCGGAGATGTACGGAGCCCTGGACTGCTTCGAGTGCGGTTGCTGCTCCTTCTCCTGTCCCGCCTACATCCCCCACGTGAAGTACACCAGGGAAGCCAAGGCCAAGATCGCGGCCTTGAAGAAGAAATAGGGGGAGGTGATGAGCGTGGCGAACAGCTTGATGGTTACCGTCTCCCCCCACCTGCACAAGGAGGGAGAGACAATACAGAGGGCCATGAAGGACGTGCTCATCGCCCTTGTCCCGGCGGCCCTCTGGGCGATAGTGGTGTTCGGGTTCAACGTGGTTTACATACTCGCGGTGAGCTGCATAACCGCTGCGCTGACCGAGTTGGTGATGAGGAGGATCATGGGCCGCAAGCCCACCCTCTTCGACCTCAGCGCCATGGTCACCGCGGTCCTGTTCGCCTTTCTCCTTCCGCCCACCACGCCCCTGTGGGTGGTGGCCATCGGAGTGTTCATAGCCGTTGGCGTGGGGAAGGAGCTCTTCGGCGGCCTGGGGAAGAACGTCTTCAACCCGGCCATCTTCGGCCGCGTGGTGCTGTGGTTCTCGCCCCTGGCCATATACACCCAGAAATTCGTGAAGCCCTTCTACTGGAAGGACAGCGGGTTCTTCACCCCCATCGCCACCAGCATCAGCGAGACGGCGGCGGGAAGGGTGGTCTACAAGACCTTGGCGGGTGGCGTGACCGACGTGGTCTCGGCCGCTACCCCTCTTTCCCTCTTCAAATCGGGGAGGATGCTCACGGACATCGTGACCGGACCCACCCCGGTGGGAGCCACCTGGCTGACCTCCTCTGGCAGGCCCAACCTGGGGGCCCTTTTCCTGGGACTCAAGAGCGGCTGCATCGGGGAGGTATCGGTGCTTGCCCTGTTGATCGGGGCCGCCTACCTGATCTATCGGAAGACCATCGACTGGCGTATCCCGGCCGGGATAATTGGGTCCTTCTTCCTGCTCAACCTGATCGCCTGGTTCTATCCGGTGCACCACCTCTTCATGGGTGGCCTGATCCTGGGGGCCTTCTTCATGGCCACCGACTGGGTGACCAGCCCGGTGTCCAGGAGGGGAAAGTGGATCTTCGCCATAGGCATCGGCGTCACCACCTTCATCCTCCGCTACTGGAGCGCAAGGCCCGAGGGAATGGCGCTGGCCATCTTCATATGGAACCCATTGGCGATCCTAATAGACCGTTACGTGGCCGTGCCCAAGTTCGGGGAGGTCAATCCACCGCTCTTCAACAAGCTGCCGAGCCTTCCCGAGCCCTCTTCCCAGCCGGCCAAGAAGGAAGCCTGAGCCTGAAGAAGTCATCGAGGTGGGCGGCCCCTACAGGGGCCGCCCTTTTATTGGACGCCCCTCGGAAGGACATGCGACATGGAAACCGGGGTGAAACGAAGGTATCCTTACCACTGTGGTCCGTGAATCGCCGGGAAGCTCGATCGCGTATCGGCGCACCCCTGGGCTATCCGGGCCCGGAAGACCGGCGATTGACCCGTCCCGAAAGGGAAGACCGGGACGCGGACCTCGGGTTTGAGGTTCCAGATTGAGATCCCGTTTGTGAGGTAAAGTCCAGCTGGCCAGGGGTTAATCGGGCTGAATGCGGTTGAACGCAGAAGCGCCAGCGAGGGAAAGGGGACATCAACCGTAGTCCAGCGTTGGGTTTCCGTACGCTGCGGGAAGTTCGGTTCCTGGGAAGGTGATAGATGCCCGCGGGAAATGGATCGATAGTAGGTCGACGTGGACATGTCCGTTCAGGATCTTTCCCGTTATGTGATCATAGGCATCGGCAATCCCCTCTGCCGGGATGATGGGTTCGGCGTCCACGCCCTGAGGTACCTCAGGGGACGGGTCCCGGAGGAGGTGGAACTGGTGGAGGGGTCCATCTACGGGCCGGACCTCCTCCCGTTCCTCGAGGGAAAGGCGAAGGCCATCTTCATCGACGCCCTTGACGCGGGAGAGGAACCGGGCGCGCTTTTCCGGTTCAGCCCGGAGCAGGTGAGCCTTGAACTGCCCTCCATACCGGTCTCCCTCCACGATTTCGGGGTGTACGACTTGCTCCGGGCGGCAGAGCTGCTTGGGCAACGCCCGGAGGAGGTGGTCATAATCGCCGCCCAGGTAAAGGACCTGGGAGTGGGGATGGAGCTCTCCCCTGAGCTGGAAGCCCTGCTCCCCAGGGTCTGCGAGCTCGTCCTGGAGGAGATCGGGGACGCGTGCCGGGAAAAGGGGGATTGTTGATTGAGCTCCCGAGACATAAGTCGTAAAACCCGGAACAGTAGCTATTCCGCTGAGATTGACCTCCCCGGTACTCCGGGGGGTGAAAGTGGTGACCTCGCCTTCCGGAGAATCGAGATAAAGGGGATCGTCCAGGGCGTGGGCTTTCGGCCCTTCGTCTTCCGGCTGGCGGAGGAGCTGGGCATCAGGGGGGATGTCCGGAACACGCCCGAGGGGGTCCTGGTAAGGGCAGCTGGTACGGCGGAATCCATCCAGCTCTTCCTCCTGCGATTGAGGGAGGAGGCGCCACCCGCGTCCGTTATCGAGGAGATGATCGTGCTGGAAGAGGAGCCGTTTGACGTAGGTGGTTTCCGCATCGAGAGCAGCGGTAGGGAAGGCGAGATCGGGACCTTGGTCTCCCCCGACCTGGCGACCTGCGCGGATTGCCTGCGGGAGATAACAGATCCCTCCGACCGCAGGTTCCGCTACCCCTTTACCAACTGCACCAACTGTGGGCCGCGTTTCACCATAATCAGGAGGATACCCTACGACCGTCCCCATACCTCCATGGCCACCTTCGAGATGTGCGAGGAGTGCCGGAGGGAGTACGAGGACCCGCGGGATAGGCGATTCCACGCCCAGCCCAACGCCTGTCCCCGGTGTGGACCCCGCCTATGGCTGGCATATCCCGACGGGAGGGAGATACCGGGCGACCCGATTTTCCTGGCCGCCGAATTGCTCCGGGAGGGCCATATCCTGGCGGTGAAGGGCCTGGGGGGCTTTCATCTGGCCTGTGACGCCACCAACGACGACGCGGTGCGTCGCCTGCGGGAACGGAAG
>JBBFMI010000083.1:0-8026 GCA_037478635.1 Candidatus Geothermincolales bacterium
GGAGGAAGCGTGGTGAGCGCCGTGAGGTGGGGGAAGAAGGTGTTCTCTCCCCTGGTCCCCAGGGGCAGCGCCGATTTCCTCCTGGCCTTCGAGATGCTCGAGGGCTTGAGGGAGATAGGCTCCCTCTCCCCGGAAGGGACGGTCATTGTCAACCGGTATCGCGTGGACCCCCTTACGGTGCTCAGGGGGGATGCGGTTTATCCCGAGGATGCATTGGAGAGGATCAAGGAGAGGGCGAAAAGGACTATCGTGGTCCCCGCCCGGGAGCTGGCCTTGGAGGCCGGGTCGTTGAAGGCCATGGGCTCTTGCCTCCTGGGGGCGCTTTCGGTCCTCGTGGATTTCCCCGACGATGCCTGGCGGAGTGCCCTCGAGGGATTCTGCCCGCCCAAGTATCTGGAGGTGAACATAAAGGCCTTCGAGTTGGGGAAGAAATATGCCAGGGAGTCAAAGGGCGACTGAGCCAGGTGCCCAGGCGACGACAGGTACCGGACCCCGGCGGTCGCGGCTTTTGGGTCGAGCGGACAAGGGGTAGAGCGGATCGATCAGGGTAAGAGGATATGGATTGGGAAGCACTCGGGGCCTGCTGGGACGAAAAGGAGAAGCCCAGCCTGGAAAGATGCGACTGGTTCTCTACCAACACCTTCCACCACCGCCAGTTCGCTGACCTGGACAAGCTGGTGGCGGCCAAGGAAGGCAAAGGGATGAGGGTCAGCGTGTGTCTCCCCAGCCTGAACGTGGAGTCCACCATAGCCCAGATCGTCCGGACCGTCCGCTTGGAGTTGATGGACAAGGTGCAGCTGGTGGACGAGCTGGTGGTGGTGGACGGCGACAGTTCGGACCGTACCGTGGAGGTGGCAGCGGCCGAGGGCGCGAAGGTATTCCGCCAGGGCGAGATCCTACCCCATATCGGGAGTCCCCAGGGAAAGGGCGACGCCCTGTGGAGGAGCCTGTACTGCACTACCGGGGATATCGTGATCTGGGTGGACTCCGACATAAGGAACTTCCACCCCCGTTTCGTCTACGGGATACTGGGCCCCCTGTTGCTGGTAAACAACATCCGCTATGTCAAGGGTTTTTACCAGCGCCCCCTCGCGGGCGAATCGAAGCTTTTCCGGGCTGGCGGCGGAAGGGTCACTGAGCTCGTGGCCCGCCCCATGCTGAGCCTTTTCTATCCCGAGCTGGGGTCCCTGATACAACCCCTGGCCGGCGAATACGGGGGATATCGGGAGATCCTGGAGAAGGTCCCCTTCTTCACGCGGTACGGGGTGGAGATCGGCCTGAACGTGGATATCTACACGCGTTTCGGCATGGAAGTCATCGGGCAGGTGGACCTCGAGGAGAGGGAACACTTCAACCAGCCCCTTTCAGCCCTGGGGAAAATGGCCTTCGAGATCATCCAGGCCCTGCTGAGAAGGTTGGAGGAGCAGGGGAAACTGAAACTCCTCGCCGAGACCAGCCCCGAGTTCATACAGGTGGATTACCTGGAGGGGCAGTACCAGCTGGAGAAGGTGGACCTGAAGGTCGAGGAAAGGCCTCCCATGGTGGAGGTGGAGGAGTACCGGAGGGCAAGGGGTCTTCCAGGACGGTGAACGAGCCCCGGTGGCCTTTCCCCTGCGCCCCCGCTTTAGACTTCGGTCAAGTGGCTCGTCGGCTCATGGCAGGATGTTCCAGTGACTCCCACGTGACGATGCGAGAGGGCACCTTGTCGTCCCATGGAAGGAGGGGCCCCGGGGGTGCACCCTGGGGACTCGAGGAAGGGAAACTCCGAGAATTGCAGGAGCTGGCCGCCGAGTTCTCCCCCGCCAGGAGGTGGGGGGTGCTGGCGAAGGCCCTTCGCCAGGTCAAGGTGGTGTACACCGACATGGATGGGACCATGCTCGGACCCGGGGCCAGTTTCTTCACCCGTTTCGGGGGAGGTTATACCCTAAGGCCGGCGCGGGTGTTGGTGGAGGTCCTTAGTCGGGGGGTGGACGTGGTCCTGGTCTCGGGGCGCAGCGGTTACCAGCTGCGGGAGAACGTGAGGCTCCTGGGATTGCGGAACTACATCGCCGAGCTGGGAGTGGAGATCGGCTACGATCAGGGAGAAAGGGTGGTCATCGACACGGGTGAGCTGGAGGTGCCGGGGGAGGAGCTCTACCGTGTCATCACCGAGAGCGGGGCGGTGGATTTCCTCTTCCGGGAGTATCCGGGGAAGCTGGAGTACCACACCCCGTGGTCCAGGTATCGGGAACATACTCCCCTGTTCCGCGGCCACCTGGACCTGGAGGAGGTAAACCGGGAGCTGGATAGGCGGTTTCCCGGCCTCACCATGGTCGACAACGGGGTCCTGCCCTTCCGGAGCCCCACCCTCGAGGTCCACGAGGTGCACGCTTACCACCTGCTGCCCAAGGGCGTGAGTAAGGAGAAGGCGGTGTCGAGGGACATGGAGCTGAGGGGCTTCTCCCCGGAAGAAGCGGTGGCCGTGGGAGACTCCCTGGCCGACCTGGCTTTCTCCGACGTGGTGGGCGCCTTTTTCCTCGTCCGCAACGGGTTCCTGGCAAACCCGGGGGCGGTTGAGCTGGTGAGGGAGAGGGCAAACGTGGTGGTGACCGAGGGGTTCCTGAACGAGGGCTGGGCGGAGGCCTTGGAACTGTCGGTGCTGGGCGGCGCCAGGCCGGATTGATATGCCTCTTTCCTCGTTGGATGCACGCCCATCCATGCCGTGACCCGAGGTTTTCCGGCGATCACCCTGGAAGGAACCGGTTCCGAGGCCAGGACGAGGATCTTAAATCGAGGCCCTTTTCCAGGAACAAAGGCTTTCAAAGCGCCGGGGCACCAAGCCAAAGATCGAAGATCACCCGGTTCGAACGTTATGGCTTCGCAATCACCCATCGGTCCTTTATCCGTCGCGGATTCGCTCCCGAAAGCGGTGGCGGTTTTTCGAGGTCGGCCAAGCAGAGCAAACTTATATTCCCCGACAATACCCCGTAAAGTTGATGCCCGATCCCGGCCCGGGGCTTCAGGATGGATAGTTGGCGGCCGATAAAGAGATTAAACGTCTCTCGATCGCTTTGCTGTCAAAGCGAAGACACGTCGTCCCATCTCGTGGGAGGTGGGAAGGCTCAAGCCACGCCCTGGCGATAAGAAAGATCGTCGAGGCCGCCAAAGCGCAGGGAAGCGAGGGGAGCAAGGTGACGCTGAAAAGAAACCTCGTGTTCTTCGCCAGGTTCATAAGGTTGCTTTCCTTTCTTTACTTGCTCATTCAGTACATCCAGGTAAGGGACCAATACGAGAAGGTGACCCTCATCCCGGTGATCGCCGGGCTGGGGGTCTTCTATTTCTTCATGGGCTGGGCGATATACCGGGTCACCCCCCGGAGGTTCAAGGTCCTTTCGTACCTGCTCATGACCGTGGAACTGTCCCTCCTGTCGCTTCTCGTCTACCTGACCAGGAGCAACCCCATATTCGAGTTCGACATCCTCTTCATCCTCCCCATAGTCAACATTGCGCTCTGGTTCGGGATGCGGGAGGGCATATCCTTCGGCGTACTGACCTCCCTGGCCTTCACCTGCGTGGCCCTGGTTTCGGGGAGGCTCAATGCCCAGACCCTCCCCGGGCTCCTGGGCAGGTATACCCTGTACATCTCTGCCTCCATGATCCTCGGTTACATGTCGGACGTGGCGGAGAGGGAGACCGAGGAGAAGGCGAAGAGGCTGGTGGAGCTGACCGCCCTGTCCAGTTTCGCCACCATGTTCGACTCTTCCATGGCGGAAGAGCTGGTGGTGCGAAACCTGGGTGAGGCACTGACCAGGAGCCTGGAGATGGACGTCTGCATGATCTTCGGCTACTTGCCGGAGGAGGGAAAGCTGAAACTCGTCTTCTCCCACGGACTTCTTTCCTCCGAGTCGGAGATGACGGTGACCGCGGACCACGGCCTCATGGCCAGCGTGGTCCACGATGGCGAGACGTTGTTCGTGCCCGATACCGACCGGGAACCGGGGTACCGACAGCTCATCCGCTCCAGGAGGCTCCGTTCAGCCCTGTATTCTCCCCTGAAATGGAGGGACGAGGTCTACGGGGTCGCGGTGGTGGGTTCCGAGCGGAAGGAGGCCTTCGGGTACATCGAGAAGGAGTTCGTGGCCTCCCTGTGCGTCCAGGCCGCCCTCGCCATCCACAATTCCCGCCTGTACACCGACCTGGAGGACCGGATAGGCGAGCTGCACGCCATATTCGAGATCGACAAGGCCATAACCTCCGCCGTAGACCTGGAGCTGGTGCTCCAGGAGATCGTGCACATGAGTGTGGGGCTGATGAATGCCAGGGTGAGCTCCATAATCCTGGTGGACGAGGAGAGCGGATGCCTGTCGGTGGCGGCAGCCCACGGGTTGCCCCGGGAGTACCTGGAAAGCGGCCCCTTCGACGTGGAGGGAAGCCTGGCCGGCAGGGTGGTGAAGGAGGGAAGGCCCATAGCCCTGGAATCTATAGAGGCAGAGACCCGCAAGAGGTACGCGGACCTTCCCGACCTGGAAGAGCTGGCCTCGGTCCTGGCCGTGCCCCTCAACCTGAAGGACAGGATCATCGGGGTGCTCCAGGTCTACACGGGCGAAAAGCACCGCTTCACTCCCCACGAGGTCAACCTGTTCACCAGCCTGGCCAGCCAGGCGGCCATCGCCATCGAGAACGCCCGCCTGTTCCACAGCCTGGAGGAGATATACATAGGCGTCATAACCGCCCTGGCCTCGGCCATCGACGCCAGGGACCCCTATACCCACGGCCATTCCGCCCGGGTGACCGAGTTCGCCGTTAAGATAGCCGAGAACATGGGGCTCCCCGAGGAGGAGAAGGACATCATCCGTTACGCAAGCCTCCTCCACGACATCGGGAAAATCGGGATTAAGGAGAGGATACTGAAAAAGCCCGACAAGTTGACGGAGGAAGAGAGGAGGGAGATGGAGACCCATCCCCTCATCGCGGCCCGCATCCTCCAGAATGTTGCCCTGCTCGAACCGGTGATGAACCTGGTGATGCACCATCACGAGAGGTACGACGGCAAGGGATATCCCTCCGGGCTCGCCGGCGAGGACATACCCCTGGGGGCGCGGATCATCGCCGTGGCCGACGCGTTCGAGTCCATGATCTCGGACCGACCCTACCGGAAGGCCCTGCCCCTGGAGGAGGCGGTGGCCGAGCTCATCAGGGGCAGGGGGACCCAGTTCGACCCCCGGGTGGTGGACGTGTTCCTGGAGATGCTGGAAAAGGGCGAGGTCGGCCTGGGGAAGGACGAGGTGGGAAAGGTCATCTACCTGGAGGATTTCTACGGGGACGGCATAGCCCGCTCCACCTGATAAGGGGTTTCCGGCGGGTCCGCTCTCGGGAGCCTTAGGGCGATATCGAAACGGGGGATTCGGTCTCGTGTGACGGATTTCTCCTGGCCTTTTTCCGTCCGAACCATCTCGTCCACGGCCGTTTTCTACCCTCCTCTTGCGTACCCGGGCCCGACGAGCCCGTTCTGCCCGCGAGGGGATTCCCGTATCCAAGATTCCTTTCACCTCTTCTAGGGCTTTCCACCCTGCGGATCCCGAGAGGGTAGATTCATCGGCCTGTGCCTTCGGGCATGACCCATCCGGCGTCCGTGGTTGTCTGGCCGGTTCGACGGCTCAGGAAATCCAGCCTGTCAGGCCGACCGTAACTCCCGCCGCACCGCTCCCCTCGAGATCGAATCCTCGTGTCGTTCCCGCGGAGGGAGCCGGCGAAAAGGGCTGGATGAGTGGACCCAGGTCCGCCCCCATTTTTCCCCCACTCTGCCCTTTTCGTTTTTCCATCTCAATACGCCGGGTACCCTTTCCGATTAATCAATAAAACCCGAGCCGGACTTTTTCGGCCGCTGAGAGCAGGGCAAGCGGTAAGGCAGTTTTTGATTTGCTGGGTGCGGGAAATGGGATCTCATCTCGAAGGCGAGACTCGCTTGGGAGGGGACGATCGGGCCGAGGTCCTGGTGGTGGACGACGAGCCCGACGTGGCCCGCATCATCGCCTTCAACCTCGAGCTGGAAGGTCTTTCCGTGCGGGTGGCCCATGACGGCAGGCAGGCCTTGGAGGAGGTGGCCCGAAGGAAGCCGGACTGTATCTTGCTGGACATCATGATGCCGGAGGTGGACGGGTGGGAGGTCCTGAGGAGGTTGAAATCCGATCCCTCCACCTCCGACATCCCGGTGATCATGGTGACGGCCCGGGGGTCCGACGTTGACCGGCTCAAGGGCTACAGCGGTGGCGCCGTGGAGTACATCACCAAGCCCTTCGACCTGGATGACCTCAAGGAGCAGGTGAAGCGGGCGCTCAGGCCACCAGACCCCGACCTGGAGGAAAGGCGCCGCAGGGAGAGGATACGCGGACTCCAGCTTTCCACCCTCCATGCCGTGACCGAGGCGATAATCTCCAGCCTGGAAGTGGAAGAGGTCCTGCAGGTGGTGATGGAGAAGCTGACGGAGCTGTTCCACCTCGATTTCTGCGCGGTCGTGCTCTTCAACGGGCAGGGCAAGAGGGTGGAGTCGGTCTTCCTGCATAGCGACCTCTCATCCCCGGGCGTGGGAGAGAGGATGTTCCTCGCCGACCGGGCCAACAGGCTAACGGACCTTTTCGCGGCGACGGTTGAGAGCCGACCGGTGGGGTTTTGCCGGGAGGAGCTGGTTTTGAACGGCATCCTCTCCGCCGACGCTCTCCCCGAGGGGGTGGAGGAGGTATTCTTCGTGCCCCTCAAGTCGAAGGAAAGGCTCAGCGGGGTGATGTGCCTGGCGGCCAGGAGGAAGACCTGGTTCAGCCGGGAAGAGGAGGAAGTCCTCTCGGCGGTGGCCAACGAGACCGCCATGGCCCTGGAGAACGCCCGGCTGCTGGCGGACCTGAGGTCCAAGGAGGAGGCCCACCGTGGCCTGCTGCAACGGTTGATAACCGCCCAGGAGGAGGAGAGAAGGCGCATTGCCGCCGAGCTCCATGACGGGGTGATCCAGAACATGGCCGGGGCCCTGTTCCGACTCCGCCTTTTCTCGGCCCAGTGGCCCGATCTTCCGCAGGAGAGGAAAGAGCCCCTGCGGGAGGCCGAGGAGCTCGTGAACAGGAGCATCGGGGAGATGAGGAGAATCATCTCCGGGCTCCGGCCGGCCATGCTGGAGGAGATGGGGCTGGCCTGCGCCCTGGAGGAATACGTAAAGACCCTGGAGCGGCTGGGGGAGCGCCATCCCGAGGTCGAGCTGGACATCAGGATGGGGGAAAAGCCCGATCCCAGGGTGGAGACCGCCCTCTTCCGCATCGCCCAGGAGGCCCTCAACAACGCGCTTCGCCATTCCGGCTGCCAGAAGGTCAGGGTGAGGGTGGAGGAGGAGGGAGGCTGTCTCCTCATGGAAATATCCGACGACGGGACCGGCTTCGACGTCTCGGGGATTTACCGCCGCGACGGCAAGGGCTTCGGCATCATCGGGATGAGGGAGAGGGCGGAGTCGCTGGGCGGCACCCTGACCCTGCAATCAGAGCCGGGGCTGGGCACCCGCATAAGCGTCAGGTTGCCGTCGAAGCCGGCGGACTAACCCCAGCCCGGTTTCCGCGCTGGCAAGCGGGGACGTTCTTAGGGTTATGATGGATACCGGTCTTATGACGGCTGAAGGAGGTTGCCGGTGGCGGGAGAGAAGATCAAGGTGATGGTGGTGGACGATCACCGCCTGGTCAGGGAGGGGCTGGCCAACCTTCTCCGCCTGCAGCCGGAGATAGAGGTCTGCGGGGAGGCCTCCGACGGGGACGAGGCGGTGAGCAAGGCCAGGGCCCTCAAGCCCGACGTCATCCTCATGGATATAAGCATGCCCGGGATGAGCGGTATCGCCGCCACCCGCCTCATAAAGAAGGACCTTCCCGAGGCGAAGGTCATAATGCTCACCATGATGGACCAGGAGGGTTACGTGTACGAGTCGGTGAAGGCCGGGGCCACGGGATACCTGCTCAAGAACGTCAGCCTAGAAGAGCTGGTGGACTCCATAAAGGAGGTGTACCGGGGCGGCGCCACC
>JBBFMI010000084.1:0-8020 GCA_037478635.1 Candidatus Geothermincolales bacterium
TCCCCCCCGGTGACGATGAACCGGAGCCCTCCCATCTCCTCGAACTCGCTTGCCAACCGGGATAATACGGAGGGTTCCAGGTCATTACCCGAGGCATCCCCCAAGTAGCAGTGCAGGCAACTCAAGTTGCAACGGCCCGTGACCTCTACCATCAGGTATCGGAGGGAAGGCCTTTCGTTTAACCCGACTCTTACCTGTGCCGGGTGAGGCCGGGGATGCAACTCCAGCAGGCCTTCTTCGAGGCAGTATTGAAGGAAATCCCGGTCCGCCGCCAGGGAGGTCAAGGGGTTTCGACCATCGCATCGGAGGAGGAAGTCAAAGGCATCCTCGTTCAACTGGTAAAGCTCGTCCCGGGGGGCGTGATATAAGCAGGGATCTTCCAATCTCTTGAGGGACACGCCTGGGGCGAGGGTCGGAAAGCCTACCATCTCTCGCTCCATCTCCCCCTCCTGCTCGGGCATGGTTCATGACCTTGGCAGGCAGAATAACCTTGGCAAGTGGAGCCCTCGAACTTTTACGGACGCGGTAACCGGCAAGGTGAATCTCAATAAACCGTAGGACCGAGATGCCGATGCCTCCCCACTAACACTCATGGTCATCACTTTTTGCGCCGTGTCTTACATGGCTTCATGGTTCTTCGTGACGAAAAGCCCTTGATAGTCCTTCTAATCTGGGCGGCGATCGGCTTTCAGCGGAAGATCATGGCCAAGCCCTCCCGATTTCGGGTTTTTCCGACGACCCTTATGATCGCCTCTCGTTTCGGCCCGACCGATGGAGCGGGCCTCCCTCGTCGAGATCTCCAACATCTCAATGGGTAAAGGTCACAGGTACCCCAGCGCCTCCAGGCATCTCCTCAGGTCCACGGCCCCTCGGCCCAGGAGGTCCTTGAGTAACAGGTAGCACCCGCACTCAAGGTTCTCTTCTTCGCCTGGATGGTAAAAGGGGCAGTCGGAGCATAAAAGCGCCCGGAAGGTCGATTCGTCCAGCGACCTCTTACCCTCGAGCACCTCCCGCGCCACCCGGGCGAAAGAGGGATGGGCCCTTACCCCTGGGCTCTCCGTCAACTCCAGACCTCCGCCCCGTTGATAGACGAATTACTTCACACGAGATGGATTTTACCCATCAAGACCGGATTTTAAGCTGTCCAGGATCTTCCCGGGGAACCTCGTGCACGTTGAAGGGACTCAAGGTCCCCGTTTAACGCGAGTTGCCATCTGGGCCCCTCGGGGCCATTTGCCGGATGCCGGAGCGGTAAGCCATATGGGGAGCACGATCAGCTTCCGAGGCGGCCTCCGAGGGGGCCAAGCTCGGGGGATGGAATTACCCGTCCGGGTTATAAACATTTCAGTTATCTGAACGATAAAGAAACCGGACGGCCGAAGGTTGCGAAGAGCGGGTTCGTGGAGGAGACAGTCAGGGCATCGGTTGAGCCTGCTTGGTCGCGAAGACTTGAGGTTAGAGCGGGAGGACCTGGACTTGGAACAGGACCTGGAGCGCACCCTTCTGACCAACCTTCCCGGCCTGGGCATGATCCTGGACGGGGAGGGAAGGATCCTATACGCCGCGTCCTCGTCCGAGGAGCATCTGGGGAGGCCCAAGAACACCCTGGAGGGGGCCTCGATCTTCGACCTTTTGGCCGAGGAGTCCCGAGTATCCCTGGAGGAGGCCCTCGCGGCTGGGGGACGCTGGAAGGGAGAGGCCAAATTCTTGAGCGGGAAAGGAGAAGTGCGTTTTCACCAGCTGACCCTCACCCCCATATGGGAGGGGAAGGGCTGGCTCCTCATCTCCTGCGATGTGACCGGGTGCCGGGAAGAGCTGCAGAAGATGGGCTCAGAGCTATCCCAGTACGAGGCCTACCGGGAGATATTCGACGCCGCCAACGACGCCATCTTCGTGCACGACATGGAAACCGGGGCGATCCTGCACGTGAACCGCAAGTTCGAAGAGATGTATGGATACACGTGTCAGGAGGCGCTGGGGCTTTCGGTGGAGGACCTTAGCCTGGGAGAACCGCCCTACGACCAGGATCATGCCGTGGAGCTGGTCAGGCGAGCGGCGGAGGGGGAACCCCAGCTCTTCGAGTGGAGGGCGAAGAGGAAGGACGGCTCCCTGTTCTGGGTGGAGGTCAACCTGAAAAGGGCCAGGATCGCAGGGCATGACAGGGTGCTCGCCCTGGTCAGGGACGTCGATGACCGCAAGCTGGCCGAGGAGGAGTTGCGCCGTAGCGAGGAGAGGTACCGGGCGGTGTTCGAGACCACAGGTACCGCCATGATACTGGTGGACAGGAAGGGCACCATGATAGATGCCAATCCCATGGTGGAGGAGCTCTTCGGCTATTCACTGGGAGAGATAGTCGGGAAGAGGAAGTACACGGAGTTCATCCTGGAGGAGGACCTCCCCCGGGTCAAGGAGATAAGCAGAAAGCTAATGTCAGGAGAGCTGGCCGGACCACAGCGCTACGAGGCAAGGGCATTGAGCAAGGACGGTTCTGTAAAGCACCTCATCTGTTTCGCCAGCGCGATTTCCGGGCTGGGCGGCATGGCCTCCTTCATCGACGTCACCGAGATGAAGCGGATGGAGGAGGCCCTGCGGGAAAAGGAGGAGAGATACCGGACCGTGTTCGAGGCCACCGGCACCGCCATGTACCTGGTGAACAGGGAGGGAGTGATAACGGATATAAATGCCGAGGCGGAGAAGCTCTTCGGATACTCCCGGGAAGAAGTGGTGGGGAAGATGCGATACCTGGACTTCCTGCACCCGGAAGAGGTGGAAAGGTCCAAGGAATATTTCAGGAAGATACTCGCGGGAGAGATCCGGGTGCCCTTCCAGTACGAGGCGAGAGCCGTTCATCGCACGGGGAGGACCATCGAGGCCATCATCACGGTTAGCACGCTTCCTGGAAGAAGAGAGAGCGTGCTCTCGGTGGTGGATATCACCGATAAGAAGGAATACGAGAGGGAGCTGGGCCGTAGAGCCCAGGAGATAAAGGATTTCGTGAGCATGGCCGCCCACGAGCTGAGGCACCCAGCGACCCTCCTCAAGGGATATTCCTATACCCTGAGGAGGGCTTGGGACAGGATGGACCGGGAGATGAGGGAAAGCGCTCTGGAGAGCATCGACGCGGCCACCGAGAACCTGGTGGACCTGGTGGAGGAGTTGTTGGACGCCTCCCGGGTGGAGCGGGGCAAGATCTCCCTGGAGTTAGCCCCGGAACGGCTGGAGCGGGTGCTCGAGCGGGCCCGCGAGGAGATCGGTTTGAGGGTTCCCGGTCGGAATATTACGGTGGAGACGCTGGAGGACCCGGGCGAGGTCTGGCTGGATTTCGGGCAGATCCTAAGGGTTTTGGTGATCCTGCTGGATAACGCGGCGAAATATTCTCCCCCGGAGGAAGGGATCAAGGTGGTCGTCTCCCGGGAAGGGGAAGAGGCGGTGGTCACGGTTCTCGACCGGGGGCCGGGGATCCCCGAGGAAGACCGCGAGAGGGTGTTCGACCGTTTCTACCAGTCCGGGAACGGCAAAAAGGGCCTGGGCCTGGGGCTTTTATCGCCAGGGGGATCGTGGAGGCCCACGGGGGAAGGATATGGTACGAATCCCGCGAGGGAGGTGGCTCCGCCTTCCGTTTCGCCCTCCCGTTGAGGCGGCCCGAAAAAGAGAAAGCTTCAGGCTGAGGCAAACGGGTAGGAGCTGTTCTGTTTTCCCTGGTTTTTCTGGATTTTCCGCTGTAGGTTGTCCTTGCCGTGACCTTTGAAGTTCGGCGGCAGAAAAGACGCGATTTTTAACCCGGTGATACTCATCCCCCTTCCGGCACGGGGTTTGAGGACGGGGTTTTACGAGAAAAGCGGAAGGCCTCCTCTTGGGAGGCCTTCCATGCTTCACCTGCGCTTCGCGCTGGCTTAAGCACCGGATATCTTCCGGGGCTTAATCCTGTATGCCGGCCAGGAACTTGGCGTATTTCTTCTTCTCCTCGATGTCGTAGGTGCCGAGGATGGCGATGTCCTCCATCACCGGTGAGCCGCCACCGTGCACGCCGGCGTACTGCATCACCCCGGCCATGGAGGAGCAAGCGAGGTCGCTTATCCAGGCGAAGCACTTGTAAACGTTCTCCGGGCTCACGTGGTCCGCCCTCTTCAGGTACTTTTTTACCAGTTCCCCCACCTCGGGGCTCACCACTTCCTCGCTGTAAGGGAGCGTGGCGGGGAGGCCACCGGCGAGGTCGGCCAGGATGTCGTATTCGTGATACAGGTTCACCCCGGCATGTTTTCTGGCCACGTTGCAGAACACCACGTCGGGGATCTGGGTTCCACACGGAGCCTTGGAAGATTTCACCGCCGCCGCGATGCCGCAGCCGTAGACCAGCTCGGCCACGCTGATGAGCTCGGCCAGCTTGTGGCGGACGTGATTTTCCCGCTCGATCCCGTTGTATTCCGCCACCAGGGCGGCGGTGCCCATGATTATATCCGTCATGCCGGGCTTGCATCCGGTGTAAGAGTGCCGGTGGTAGAGGGCGAAGAGCAGGGCCAGTTGGCCTCCGAACTCCGTCTCCCCGCACAGGAACACCCTTTCCCAGGGCACGAAGACGTCGTCGAAAATGGTGAGAGACTCGATCTCCCCCTTGCCGGACAGGGGGCTCGCCAGCTCGGGCACCCGGTCTCGGTATCTCGCCCCCCGGCAAACGAGCTTGACACCGGGATGATCGCCGGGGACGGCGAAGGCCACCGCCCAGTCCTTCTCCTCCGGGGTGAGGAACCTGGTGGGGATGGCGATGATCTCGTCGGCCAGGGGAGCGAAGGAGTTGTGGGCCTTGGCGCCCCGGACCACTATCCCGTCCTTGCGTCTCTCTATCACCCGGACGTAGAGGTCGGGATCGGCCTGCTCGTGGGGACGACGCTTGCGATGTCCCTTCACGTCCGATTGGGCGCAGCAGCCCACGATGTCGTTGGCCTGCCAGTACTTGAGGTATTCCAACCAGCGCTGGTGATATTCGGTGCCGTGGACCTGGTCACACTGATAGGTGATCACCGATAGCGCGTTCATGGCGTCTATGCCCATGCAGCGGGCTATGCACCCTCCCACCATGCGGGTGGCCACCCTTGTCATCTCCTGCTTGGTCAGCAAGTCCTCCGGGCTTTGATGGATGTGACAGAAGCGGTTGATGGTCTCCCCGGTGAGGTGAGAGGTCGCAGTGCACAGGTGGCGGTAATCGGGGTGAGCGGCCAACTCGAAGGTCAGGTCCATGATCTCGGTTCCCGGGAGGTTGTCCCTACCCAGCACCTCGCCCCCCATGTAGATGTTGGGACGCATGGACCTGAGCTTCTCCCGGTATTCGGCTGAGGTTCTCATGGTTATCTACCCCCTTCAAATCGAGTTTTACAAGACGCCATATCAATTGTAGAATAACTTTAAAAATAATGTCAAATTTAGAAAGGAGGTTTATAAATTATGGGTATTTCGGAGTTGGATTATAAATCAAAGGAAAAAGCCACAGTTATAATCGATGCGGCCCTGAAGGTTTTCGGCGAAAAAGGCTATTACAATGCCACTATTTCCGAGATCGCCCGTACCGCAGGGGTGTCCGAGGCGACCATATACGAATATTTCGGCAGCAAGGAGGACTTGCTGTTCGCCATTCCCGGGGAGATAACGAAACGGGCGGTGGATTTTCTGGAGCACATGGCGCCCTACGTTAAGGGAGCGGCCAACCGGATCAGGGCCATCGTCTACGGTTATTACCAGCTCTACAGGGAAAACCCTTATTATTCCTCCCTGGTGCTTCTGGACCTGAAGCACAACCGCAAATTCATGGAGACCGACAGCTACCAGGAGGTGAGAAGGGCGGCCAGGCTTATACTGGATGCTATCCGGGAGGGCATTCAGTCGGGGGAGTTCCGGGACGATATCGATCCCTACTTGCTCCGTTCCGTTATATTGGGCACCATCGAGCACATCTTCTTCCGCTGGCACCTAAAGGGTCGCCAAGAGGACCTCAAGGATTTCGTGGATGATTTCATGGATGTCTTGTTACGTGGGATAGCCAAGAAGGGGGATCAGCAAAACATCCGGGTGGAACTGGTGATAGGGGAGAGCGACCGAGCCCGGCTTAAGGACATGGGAGGATAAGGTTCACCTTGGAGCCCTGAATCCCAGGATGACCAGAAAAGATCAAAGGGATAACCTCCCGCACGGGGAAGTCCTTTAACAGGAAGGATCCTGCGGGGGAGGTTAGGAGATGTGCCTTTACCTGAACGAGACCTGTTGCGCCCGGTGTCCCTTTTTCTCCTGTAACAACAATCCCTATTTCAACCTGGCCCTGGAGATAGCCCGGCTTTCCCTTCATCCGTACTTCGAACTCCAAGGAGATGCTGAAAGGCAGGAGCCACGGTTACTTGGCTTCGAGTGAGCAGGTCATCTGTCGGAGAACATGACGTAGATCGATATCGCATCCAAGCCAAGTGGGTAAAATAAGCCATGTCTGGGAATGGGCAGTGTTTTAATTTTCCATAGGCACTTTCCCCGTTGAAATTGGACTGGATAAACGTGCGTAGCGGAACGTGTTCTGCCTTTTGGAGGAGGTCAGGAGATGCAGGATAGGGAAGAAGGGCAAAAGGATCAGGTGATGTTGGAGGTCCGGGACCTTCACGTGGAGGTGGAGGGCCGGGAGATACTCCATGGGGTGGACCTCACCATAAGATGCGGAGAGACCCACGTCCTCTTCGGCCCCAACGGGTCTGGCAAGACCACATTGCTCATGTCACTTATGGGTTTTCCCCGGTACCGGGTTACCAGGGGGAAGATATTCTTCGCCGGGGAGGACATCACCGATCTCGACCCACACCTGAGGGCTCAGAAGGGGATAGGGATCATGTTCCAGAGACCTCCCACGGTGCGAGGATTGGCCCTCAAGGACATGGTCCGGTTATGCGCGAGGGACGAGGTTGACCTGGAAGCCATGGCGGAGGAGATGAACCTGACGGAATTTTTAGACCGGGACGTGAACTACGGGTTTTCCGGAGGGGAGATAAAGAGGTCGGAACTGCTTCAACTCTTGGCCCAGGACCCCAGGCTGGTGCTCCTGGACGAACCCGAATCCGGGGTGGACATGGAGAACTTGCAGCTGGTGGGGCGGGCCATCAGGAAACTATTGCAGAAGGACCGGCGCAGGACCCGCACGAAATGCGGGCTTATCATCACCCACACGGGCTACATCCTGGACTACGTGGAGGCGGACATGGGGCACGTGATGTGCGATGGAAGGATCGTTTGCTCCGGAAACCCGAGGGAGCAGTTGGAGGGCATAAGGAAGTTCGGGTTCGAGGAGTGCGCTCGTTGCACCAGGTAGACATGGGAATAGTGTCCGAGGACTCGTGACCGTCATAGTGCTCGGCAGTCGGGAAAGGTTTTATCGAGAGGGGGAAGAGATGGTCTCGCCGGAGGAGAGGATAAAGGAGCTCAAGGAAAGGGCCTTGAAGGCGGTGGATAAACCCGCCCTCTACGGCCCGGACATAGACCTTGCCCAGTATTCGTGCGCGCCCCAGGAATGTTCCTATGTGGAGGACCTTTCGGATATCAGGGACGTGGATCCGGAAAGGCTGGCGCGAGCGGGCGTGGAGATCACCGGAAGGGGAAGATCCGGTTCGTTCGTGCAGCTGGACAACACCATCGTCCATCGGAAGGCCCTGGAGAAGGGGGTGGAGATCCTGGGCACCACCGAGGCCCTTCAAAAGTACGAGTGGGCCTGGGATTATTTCTGGAAAGTGGTCCAGGTGGACGCGGACAAGTACACAGCCGACGTGGAGCTCAACGGGTACGAGGGGTATTTCATCCGCGCCCTGCCCGGTTCCCGCACCATCTACCCGCTACAGGCATGCCTCTATATCCGCTCGCCCCGGGTGGTGCAACGGGTCCACAACATAATCATCGCCGAGGAGGACTCGGAGCTCCACATCATCACCGGCTGTGCCAGCGATCACCGGGTTGAAATGGCCCTTCACCTGGGCATATCCGAGTTCTACGTCAAGAGGAA
>JBBFMI010000085.1:0-7885 GCA_037478635.1 Candidatus Geothermincolales bacterium
GCACCGGGATACCCAAGCTCTCTGCGGTCTCCCGAACCGGAGAAGGCCTGAGCTTTCTTCCCCTGCCCATCGGCTTCGGGGGGAAAGTTAACACCAGGAAAGGCGGTGCCTCGGGATGGAGGCCGCGGAGCACCCTCACCGCGTAATCGCCATTTCCGAGGAAGAAGTACCTCAAAGCCTCGAATTTGGACCCTCCTTTTCCCGGAACCTTTTCAGCCTCTCAGGCAAAAGGCAAGGCATTTACCGACTCGTTGCGGCATTGACCAGGGATTTGTGAGCGCCTGACGATAAAAAGCGACGATCTCCAAGGGAAGCCTTTGTGGGTTTGTCAGAACCCGGTTCTTGATCGTGATCCCTCGTTCAATCCCCCTTCAGGATTTCGGCTATGACGTCCTGTATCACTTCCCCCTCGAGCTCCCTCAGGGCCCTGGCCCTGTTCTCCCGGTCGGTACGATCCAGTATGAGCAACCCTTCCAGGTGATCGGTCTCGTGCTGGAAAACCCGGGCAAGCCATCCCTCGGCCTCTATCCTACGGGTTTTTCCCTCCAGGTCCAGGTATTCCAGCTCCACCCTCGTGTGCCTCGGTACCGGGAGGGAGATGCCGGGAAGGCTAAGGCATCCCTCCATTTCCTCCTCGACCTCTTCTGAGGCAGAGACTATGCGGGGATTGATGCAGGGAATCACCTCCCCCTCGTTTTCGTAGACGAAAACCCTCAGCGGAACGCCAATCTGGTTGGCGGAAAGCCCGGCGCCTCCGGGCTGGGGCAAGGAGTCCACCAGGTTCTCCACCAGGGTCCTAACCCCGTCGTCGATCCGGGATACCTCTCGGCATTTTTCCCTTAGCACCGGGTCCCCGAAGGTCCTTATGGGAAGCGTCGCCATCCGTTCACCTCCCGGTGCGGAATCCCTTTCCTATATTGATTAACTGTCGATGAACACGGATGACGCCATGAGGGAGGTCACCCGCACCAGGTCTGCGCGGTTGCCTCAGAGGCCGGCCTCACGGCGCAAGGTCTCCGCCATGTCCGTCCGTTCCCAGGTGAAATCCTTGTCCATCCTTCCGAAATGGCCGTATGCCGCGGTCTTCTTGTAGATGGGACGCCGCAGCTGAAGGTGCTTTATTATGGCGGCGGGACGGAGGTCGAAGTGCTCCATGATCAGCTCGTAGATGGTGTCCAGGCTCACCTTCTCCGTTCCGAAGGCGTCGATGGAGACCGAGACCGGCTTGGCCACCCCTATAGCGTAGGCGATCTGGATTTCGAAGCGGTCGGCCAGGCCCGCTGCCACCACGTTCTTGGCCACGTACCTGGCGGCGTAAGCGCCGGACCTATCGACCTTGGTGGGGTCTTTTCCGGAGAAGCATCCACCACCGTGGCGGGCCATCCCGCCGTAGGTGTCGACGATGATCTTGCGTCCCGTAAGGCCCGTGTCTCCCATGGGGCCGCCGACCACGAAACGGCCCGTGGGGTTCACCAGTATCCTGGTGTTCTTGTCCCTCAATTCCTCGGGCACCACCGGGTTGATCACGTGCTCGATGAGATCGGGTTTCATCAGGGTCTCTATGTCCACGTTGGGGCGATGCTGGGCGGAGATGAGGATGGTGTCCACCCTCACCGGCTTTCCGTTCTGGTATTCCACCGTCACTTGCGACTTGCCGTCTGGCCTGAGGTAGGGAAGGATGCCCGACTTGCGCACTTCGGCCAACCGATGGGCCAGCCGGTGGGCGAGAAGTATGGGCAGGGGCATCAATTCCTCGGTCTCATTACAAGCGAAGCCGAACATCATGCCCTGATCTCCAGCCCCCAGGGAATCCAGGTCCTCGTCCTCGGCGACCCCGAGCCTTTCCTCCAGGGACTGGTCTACTCCCATGGCTATGTCCTGGGACTGGGGGTCGATGGAGACCACGACGCCACAGGTCTCGCAATCGAAGCCGTATTTCGCCCGGGTGTAGCCGATCTCCCGTATCGTCTCCCGGGCCACGCCGGGGATGTCCACGTAAGTCGACGTGGTCATCTCCCCCGCCACTATCACCAGTCCGGTGGTGACCAGGGTCTCTACCGCCACCCTTCCCAGGGGGTCATCCCTCATAACCGCGTCCAGAATGGCATCGGATACCTGGTCGGCTATCTTGTCTGGATGGCCCTCGGTCACCGATTCCGACGTGAAATAGACCTTCTTCTCCACTTTCGCTCCTTTCCTCGACCAGGTTCGGAAGACGTCGTCTACTCACGGATCCAGCTGCCCAGCTGGTAGCAGGTATCTAAATAAAGATTACTTGTAAATATATATGAGCACGATGGTGGACACGATGAACACCAGCGCGCTCCCTATGGTGATCCTGTCCAGGGTCCTCTGGACTATCTGGGTGCCGGAAAGGCCGATAAAGGAGGAGCCGCCGAAGGCGCTGGAAAGGCCGCTTCCCCTTCCCGAATGCAGCAACACGAAGACTATCATGCTGACCCCGGACAGGAAAAAGGTGGTTAGCATTATGTACTTAAGTACGTTCAAAACGCCCTCCTGGTGTTCACCCCGGACTCCGCGACGACGGATCGTCCGTTCCTTCCGTCCACTTTTCAAAGGGAATATTACCACACCCGCGGGCGGTTATTAACGCATCGGCTACAAGGTCAGGTGCCCTATGTGCCTCGCGCGGTTCCTGCCCTCGGCCCGAGAGTGCGGAGCAGGGCGGATGGGGCTCGTTCAGCCCTGGAAATGGACGATGCGGGCGAAAGACTCCGGGTCCAGGCTCGCTCCTCCCACCAGGGCACCGTCGATGTCCTCCATCTCCATGAGGGATGCGATGTTGTCCGGCTTCACGCTCCCTCCGTAGAGGATGCGTATCCTGGCGGAGGCCTCAGCCCCGAAGAGGGAGGCTATCTCGCGTCGGATCAAGGAGTTCATCTCCTGGGCATCCTCCGGCGTGGCGGTTTTCCCGGTTCCTATGGCCCAGATGGGTTCGTAGGCGATCACCATGTCCGCCACCGTTTCAGGAGAGAGCCCCTCCAGGTCCGCTCTCACCTGGCCAACCACTTTCTCCTCCGCTTTACCTGCCTCCCTCTCCTCGAGGGTCTCTCCCACGCACAGGATGGGCGTCATTCTGTGTTTTATGACCGCCCTCACCTTACGGGCTACCAGGTCATCGGTCTCGCCCAAGATCTGCCTTCTTTCCGAGTGTCCCACGATCACCAATCGCACGCCCAGATCCTTGAGCATGAGAGGCGAGATCTCGCCGGTGAAAGCACCCTCCTCTTCGGGATATACGTCCTGTGCTCCCAGGAGTATTTCCCTCCCGCAGGAGGCCAGGGCCCTGGAAGCCGCCTGAAGGCTGGTGAAGGGCGGACATATGGCGACCTCGGCTTCCTCCTGGGTCCTGAGCAGGGCAGCCAGCCTGTGGATGTATTCCTCCGTCTCCCCTGTCGTCTTGTACATCTTCCAGTTCCCGGCGATTAAGGGCCTGCGCATCGCTCTACCTCCTCTTGAAGTCCATAGTTTTCCCAGGTGAGAATGCCCACGAACCGAGTGGAACGAAACCGGCGGTGTATCCGGGAAGGCCCTGAAGGCATCGCTTCCCGGCTATCCTTCTCTTATCTCAGGCGTCCAGCAGCGCCTCGATGCCGGGGAGCTTTTTCCCCTCCAGGAATTCCATGGACGCTCCTCCCCCGGTGGAGATATGGGTGAACCCGCCTTCCAGGCCGAACTTGCGGATGGCGGCTATGGTGTCACCGCCTCCCGCCACTTTCACCCCTTCGGCCCGGGAGATGGCCTCACCGATCTTCTGGGTGCCCTGGGCGAAATTCTCCCACTCGAAAACCCCCATCGGGCCGTTCCAGAAAATGGTCTTGCAGCCGCCGATGATCTGCGCGTATTCCTCCACCGTGGCCGGGCCTATGTCCAGTCCCATCCAGCCCCCGGGGATCGAATCTGCGGACACCACTTTGCCGGCGGCGTTCTCGGAGAATTCCTCCGCCACCACTATGTCGGTGGGTAGGTGTAGCTTGGCCCCGGAATCCGAGTTCAGGATCTTAACCGCCTCACCCAGGAAATCCTCTTCCAGCAGGGACTTGCCTATCTCCAGGCCCTTTGCCTTGAGAAAGGTGAAACACATCCCCCCGCCCAGGAGTATGTGATCCACGATTCCCAATAGGTTCTCCATCACCCGCAGTTTGTCCGAGATCTTGCTTCCGCCCAGAACGGCGGCGTAGGGCCGTTCGGGTGCCTCCAACAGCTTGGATAGGAACACGATCTCCTTTTCCATGAGGAATCCAGCTACTGCAGGCAGCCTCCGTGCCACCCCCTCCACTGACGCGTGGGCCCTATGGGCGGCGCCGAACGCGTCGTTGACGTATATGTCTCCCAGTCGGGCCAGGGCTTCGGCGAAAGCGGGGTCGTTCTCCGTTTCCCCCGGCTCGAAGCGGAGGTTCTCCAGCAGGATGACCTCTCCGGGTGAAGCGTTACGGCACGCTTCCTCCACTTCCGACCCCACCACCTGGTCGAGCTTGCGGACCGGGCGGCCCAACAGTTTCTCCAAGACACGGGCCACCGGGGTGAGGCGGAGGGAGTCCACCACCTTCCCCTTGGGCCTCCCCAGGTGGGACATCACAATCACCGCGGCCCCGTTGTCCAGCAGGTAGTTGATGGTCGGAAGGGCCGCCCTGATCCTGGTGTCATCGGCCACCTCCCCCCTATCGTCGAGGGGGACGTTGAAGTCCACCCGAAGGAGCACCCTCTTCCCCTTAACGTCCACGTCCCGGACGGTTTTCTTCATCTTCCCACCTCCTCACCAAAAAGGGTCGGCCGGGGACTTTATCCTCCGGCCGCCCGTTTTTCTTCCCAGCCTTCAGGAGAGCACCATCTTCACCAGGTCGACCAGCCTCATGGTGAATCCCCACTCGTTGTCGTACCAGGAGATGACCTTGCACAGCTTGCCGCTGGCGAAGGTAAGGGACGCGTCGAAGATGGAGGAATGGGGGTTCCCGATGATATCGCTGGACACGATAGGGTCCTCGGTATAGGCCAGGATCCCCTTGAGCGGCGGCTCTTCCGAGGCCTTCTTCATGGCCTGGTTTATCTCCTCCACCGTGGCCTCGCGGGAGAGGATGGCGGTCAGGTCCACCACGCTCCCATCCATCACCGGGACCCTCATGGCGATGCCGTCCATCTTGCCCTTCAACTCCGGGATGACGAGGCCTATGGCCCGGGCCGCACCCGTGGAGGTGGGGATTATGTTGGCCGCCGCAGCGCGGGCCCGACGCAGGTCCTTGTGGGCCAGGTCCAGGGTCCTCTGGTCGTTGGTATAGGCGTGTACCGTGGTCATGAACCCCGATTCCACCCCGAAGTTGTCCATGAGCACCTTCACCAGGGGCGCGAGGCAGTTGGTGGTGCAGGACGCGTTGCTGATGATGTGGTGGTTGGCGGGGTCGTAACGGTCGTGGTTGACGCCCAGGACGAGGGTGATGTCAGGGTCAGTCGCGGGGGCGGTGATGATCACCTTCCGGGCACCAGCCTGCA
Organism: Candidatus Geothermincolales bacterium; assembly: GCA_037478635.1. GTDB lineage: Bacteria > Actinomycetota > Geothermincolia > Geothermincolales > RBG-13-55-18 > JACVJK01. Next base: position 5,509 of record JBBFMI010000085.1, read on the forward strand.
GGTGCTTGGCGGCGTCGTCCCTCTTGGTGAAACGACCCGTCGCCTCCAGCACTACCTCTACTCCCAGGTCCTTCCAGGGAAGGGAAGCCGGGTCGGTTATCGAGAGAACCTTTATCTCCTTGCCGTCGACGACGATGACCCCATCGCCCGCCTCCACCGTCCCCTTGTAGGGCCCGTGAACGGTATCGTATTTGAGGAGGTGGGCGAGGGTCTTGGCGTCGGTCAGGTCGTTGACCGCCACGATGTCGATATCCTCGCCCGCCGCCGCCCTGACGAAGATCCGTCCTATCCTGCCGAAGCCGTTTATACCTACCTTGATGCCCATCGATTCACACCTCCTCGCATTCGAGAAAGACCTTCTTGTCTCTTTCCCGGTTCACGCCCCATTTATTATATGCAGAGCCGTGCCCGCTTAAACCTCGAGGTTTTCCCGGTGTGATGGTTTTTCGACGGGCAAGTGGTATGGGACCGGAATTGCCGCATCCTCGCCGCATGCCCGGGTACCCGGGGGCAGCGCGTCCGTCCCCTGAAATCCTTTTCTCGCGGGGAATTTCGGGTCATCGCGAGCTTTAATTCGTGTTTGATTCTACGGTGTGGACTCGAGTCGCCGGAAAGTTCGTGCAACCGTCACTCACGGCCCAGGTCCCGGTGGCGCACCACCACCGTCCAGCCCCTCTGCCTGAGGCGGCGTGCCAGCTCCTCCGCCAGGGCCACGGACCGGTGCCTGCCGCCCGTGCATCCCAAGGCCAGGGTCAGGTAGTGCCTTCCTTCCTCGACGAAGCCATCGTGCAGGTTTGCAAGCAGGTCTTCAACCCTGTCGAGGAATTCCCCGGCCTTACCGTTGGAGAGCACGAAGTCCCTCACCTCGGCTTCAAGCCCCGTTTTCTCCCGCAAGTCGTCCACCCAGAAGGGGTTGGGTAAGAACCTGAGGTCTAAAACCATGTCGGCGTCCAGGGGAAGACCGTACTTGTAACCGAAGGATATGATCTGGACCTCGAGGGGAGAGACGTCCCTTTTCGACGGGCGGAAGCTCTCGGTGATCAGTTCCCTCAGCTGGCGGACACTGGTGAGGCTCGTGTCGATGATCATGTCCGCCCTCTCCTTGATGGGAAGGAGGAGTTTCCTCTCCTCGGCGATGGACTGGGCGATACCGCCTTCGACGTGGAGCGGATGTGCGCGCCTGGTCTCCTTGTAGCGCCGGATGAGCGTCGCGTCGTCCGCTTCCAGGAAGAGGATCCGGTAATCGATGTTCCCCCTGTCGAGTTCGTCCAGCACCCGGAAGAAATCCCCGAAGAACTGACCGCCTCTCACGTCGATGACCGCCACCAGGTGGTCGATCCTCCCGGACTGCTGGCACAGCTCCACCATCTTGGGGAGGAGCTGCGGGGGGAGGTTGTCCACGCAGAAATACCCGAGATCCTCGAGGCTCTTGACCGCCACGGATTTACCAGCCCCGGAAAGGCCGGTTATAATCGTCAGCTCCGGGTACTCCAACGAGACCTCCTTTTACCTTCTCAATCAAGGTATTTCTTCGACCTCCCCGGGATTCCCTTCAGCGCCGATCCCTCGAGGGACCTGGATGATCCCCGCCATCGAGCCCCCTTGAGCCTTTCCCGGAACGGCGTTTTCCAGGTTCACGCCCTCGAAGGCAAGCAGGGCGGATTTCCATTCCTTTCCTTGAGAAAAACCTCCGAGCTTTCCGCCCTTCGCTACCACGCGGTGGCAGGGAATGAGTACTGGGAAGGGATTCCAGGAAAGGGCTCTCCCCACTGCCCTGGCTCCACGGGGATTTCCTATCCTTTCCGCGAGTTCCCCGTAGGAGACAACTTTCCCCCGGGGAATCCTTATCGTTTCCGAGAAAACCCTTTTCTGGAAAAGGGTGGGTTGCGAGAGATCGACAAGGCGGATGGCGAGGTCATTATCCACCTCTTTTCCGCTGAAGTAAGAGAGCAATGCCTCGACGACTTCCCCCACGACCCCGGAGCGGGGGAACCGGGACGTTTCCTGGAGGAAAGTGTACGGCGAAGTTCCCAGTGACCCCAGGATTATCCTTCGGGGGAGATCTCCTTCCACCAGGATGGTCACCGTCCCCAGGGGCGTGTCAAGAAACACTCGTTCCATGCTGATCCTGGGATATTTCCCTCGAACGCTTCTCCTTAGGCTTGCCCCGCGTCATCGCGCCGGGCGGGTTCCTCCCCTTCCCTTTCGATTATGCCGCCGAGATATACATAGACGTTTCGCGCGGTCCTTTTGTCCAGGAAGGAAAGGGATTCCAGTTCCTCCAGGGAGGCCTCCGCTATCCGGGCCACGCTTCCGTAGTGCTTCAGGAGGAGCTTTTTCCTCTTCGCTCCCACTCCAGGGATGCGGTCGAGCACCG
>JBBFMI010000086.1:0-7831 GCA_037478635.1 Candidatus Geothermincolales bacterium
TGCCTGGCCATCCATCCCGGGAAGGTCATCCACCTTGACCGTGCGACGGGACCTGGGCGGCATATCCACCTCGAAGGACCTGGTCCCCCCGCCTTCCACCAGGAAATCCAACCGGGCCCGGCCCGCTCCAGGGTTCGGGTTCAGCAAAAGGACGTAGGTCTCGAAACCATCAGCGGTGTACCCTTCGGCGAAGTGCCACGCCCGGGAGAGTTTCGCCGCACCGATGGAAGCGGTCCCATCGTCTCTTTTCCCCATGGTGAAGTACATCGCCCTTTCCGCCACCACTTCCTCGGAGGCCGAGACCCGGATCCCGAACTCGGCGTCCCCCATTCCCTCCACGGCGTCCACCGGCAGGGTGAAACGCCTTCCGCCCGGCACCATGTACTGCCTCTCGACCACAACGGAGTCACTGCGGAAAAGGGAAACCGTTATGCGGGCATCCCGCGTGCCCGGGTTGGAGATGAGCAGGTATGTATCGAACCCGCCTCCGGTGTAGCCCTCCGCGAAATACCATTCCCTGGAAGTGGTGGGGCTCCCCACGGAAACGTGGCAGCCGGACACGATCCTTCGAGCCAGGGAAGCGTACGTGATCGTGAGGGGAGTGCCGTTGGGAGCCCAGTAAAAAGGCCAGCTCGCCTCCAGGGGATGTAGCCTGATGCACCCGTGAGAGGCGGGCGCTCCCAGCCCCGTCTCGTAGTTGACGCGGCTGCCCCTGGGCCACGAATGCATGCCGTGGCTGGAGGTGAAGGACATCCAGTAATCGCATACCGCGCCGCCTATCCCCATGTGGGTCCGGTAATGAGCGAGGATGCGAAAATTACCGGTGGGGGTGGAGTTGTTCAAGCCGGTGGAGCAACGCATCACGTTCACCAGCTGGTCCCCCTCGTAGAAATAGATTCTCTGGTCCGAGAGGGAACAGATCATCCTCTTCGGCCCGGAGGAGATGTGGGCTCCATCCTCCAAAACCACCTGTATAGCCTGGGAAAGCCTTCCCGTCCTACCGAGGGAATCCACCGAAGCCACTCGGTAATAACAGGCCTTTCCCGGCTCGGCCTGGAAATCCACGAAAAAGGGGTGGACGAGCATGGACTCCTGGGACCGACCACACACCTCGATCCAGGGACCTCCGGGATCATCGGCCCTGTAGACCAGGTAACCGTCGGCGCCGTCCACCGGAGACCAGGTGAGCACCACGTATCGACCGGACACTTCGTCACCTGAGACCCTTCGCAGGTCCACTGGCGGCAGCAGGCTCGCCTCCTCCGCCCCCGCCGGGCCCAAGGTACCGGCCACCGACGCCATCATAGAAACGAGGAACACGAGCGAGCAGAGCAGGAATCTTGGCGCAAGCCTTTTCACGTCATCCTCCTTCACTGGAAATCGTTGCCACCGAACGTGTTTCCGTCGGTCCCGTGGATCGACTCAGAAGATGACCACCGGGGTGCCCACCTCCACCCTTTCGAAAAGGTCCTCCACGTCCCTCATATACATGCGGATGCATCCGTGGGAGGCAGGGCTCCCGATGGACCAGATATTGCTGGTCCCGTGTATGAGGACCCCCGAAGCGTTAAGCGCCAGGGCACGGGTACCCAGGGGGTTTCCCGGTCCGGGCGGGATGTACTTCGGCATGTTGGCCGCCCAGGAGGAACCGGGGTTGTACCAGGCCGGGTTCTTCTGCTTGGAGACGACCTTGAACTCCCCGGTGGGCGTGGGCCAGGAAGGCATCCCCACCGCCACCGGGTATCTCTTGACCACTTCCATGTTCTCATAAAGGGTCAGCGTGAACCGGGACTTGTCCACGACTATCACCTTCCCCACCTGTTCATCCGTCACCTTGGGTGGGGTGACCTCGATGGGAAGGTCTACCACCCTCTCGGTGGAAGAGAGGGTTTCCACTATCCTCCTCCATGCCTCCTCCCTGTCCAGCCTCCTTCCCTCCCGTGACCTGCGGTACAGGAGCTTCTTCCCCTCAAGGCCGATCCTGGCATCCACGGGCTCGCAGTCGATGGATGACTTGAGGCTCGAGAGGAAGGATTCCAACTTCCCCTCGTCGTACCTGACCACCAGGGGGATGTCCCTTCCGAGGCCCGATAGGGACGCCCTCTTCAGCCATCTCTCCAGGAACAGGATCTCCCTGGAAAGGCCGATGCCCTTGTCCACCGTGGCCTCGAGGTCGACCTCCAACTCCAGCTGAGCCGGGTTCAGGGTCCAGTGGTCATTGCCGAACCTGAGGACTATCTCCTCCTCGAGCCTGGCCAGGTCGATCTCCGCCCGCAGCTTCTCCAGGGCTTCCTCCCTGCTCAGGCCGCCTATATCCACTCCCATGACGCTCACTCCCTTGAAAACCCTTCCCGCGTAGGCGACATCAAGCCCCAGGAAGGAAAGGGAGATCAGTGCCGCGACGGCGCTCAAGACCGCCCCCACGAAAAGGGCACCGTAACGAACCACATTCGACTTCCTGATGTAAACCGGCATCTCAGCTCCCGCCCACTTCAGTCAGGTGAATTCTCGCCGTCACGCTGCAAGAGGGAGAAACCCGAAAACGGGCTACGCCCTGATCCCTTTCCAACTTTTCAAACCATCAACGCATCCGGCCGCATAAGACCGAGTTAACACCACAAGGCACCGAGAACGACGATATTTTTGGAAAATACTTCTGTTTTCACACTTATCTTACCTTTAAACCATGACATGGCTCCCAACGCCACATCCCTTCACCACATGCAGTGATAGCTGTGCCGATGGGAAACTCAAGGTCGAAAAAGAAAGGGGTGGGGAACAACCCCACCCCTTTTTTCTCCTCGACCGACCCCATCAGGCGAACGCCTCGGGGATGTCCTTGATCTGCTCATAGGAGAACACCGGGCCATCCTTGCAGATGTAGATGTGCCCCACGTTGCAACGGCCGCACTTGCCGATACCGCACTTCATCCTGTTCTCGAGGGTGGTGTAGATCTGGTCGGGAGTGAATCCCAGCTTTTCCAGGTTCTGGAGGACGAACTTGATCATTATGGGCGGCCCGCAGGTGACCGCGATGGTGTTCTCCGGCGAAGGCGAGACCTCCATCAGCAGCTGGGGCACGAATCCCACGAAGTGGGGCCAGTTCTCCTCCTCCACGTCCACCGCCAGGTGACAGCAGCAGTCTCCGCAGGCCATCATGTCCTGGAACTCGTCCTTGAAGCAGTGATCGGCCGAGGTCCGGGCCCCGTAGATCACCGTCAGCTCGCCGTAGTCATCCCGGTTATCCCTTATGTACTGGATGACCGGGCGAAGGGGTGCCTGGCCTATTCCTCCACCTATGGTCACGATGTTCTTGCCCTTCCATTCGTCCAGGGGGAACCAGTTCCCCAGGGGACCCCGAACGTAGATGGTGTCGCCCGCCTCCAGCTCATGGATGGCGCTGGTGTTCTTGCCCACCTTCATGATGCTGAAACGGAGGTATCCCTTCTCGGTGGGAGAGGAAGATATGCAGAACATGGACTCCCCCACCCCGGGGATGCCCACCATGGCGCACTGGCCGGGACGATGGCTCCACGTGTCCCACACCTTCTCGTCGGCGAAGGTCACCTTGAAGGTCTTGATACAGCGGTCCCCCGGCGTCTCGTACCAGGTCTCCAGGATCTTAGCCTCGTAGGGAATGTATGGGTTCTTCATTAGGCTTCCACCACCTGTTCAAGGATCTCCAAGATGTCTATGTTCACCGGACAGAGATTGATGCAACGGCCGCAACCCACGCAGGCGATGACGTCGAACCTCTTTGGATAGTAGCTGTACTTGTGGCTGATGCGGTTCCGCGTCCTCTCCTTCCGGGTGGGCCTGGGATTGTGACCCGACGCGTGCAGCGTGTACTCGCAGAACATGCAGGAATCCCACATGCGGGCCCTTCTGCCCTCCCCTTTCTCCACCTCATCCTGCACGTCGAAACAGTGACAGGTCGGGCAGAGGAAGGTGCAGATGCCGCATCCCAGGCAGGCATCGGAGACCCTCTTCCAGAGGGGATGTTCCCACAGGTTGGGCAGCTTCTCCGGTATGCCCTGGGGGTCGATGGAGCGCACGATCTTGGCCTTGGCATCCTCCTCCATGGAAGCCGCCTTCTCCTCGTCCCCCGAGGTGGCCTCCTCCAGGTAGGAGCCAAGCACCTCCTCCAGCCGACTCCCCTTGTCGGTCAGCGACTGGAAGAGGTAATGGTCTCCCATATCCACCAGGAGCACGTCGAGCCCCTCCTTCCCGAAGGGACTTCCTCCCAGCGACGTGCAGAAGCAATTGATAGAGGGAGGCTGCACGCAGGCCATCCCCACCAGGGTGGTGAGTTCCCTGCGCTTCAGGTAATAGGGATCCTCGAAGTCCCAGGAGAAGAGCTTGTCCACGATGCTCATCGCCCTGGCGTCACAGGGACGCAGGCCGAAGATCACCGTGGTGCCCTCCTCCTCCACGTTCTTTTCCCGCAGCTCGGGATTGCCCAGGGTGAAGCGGAAAAGGGTCTCCGTCTGCGGGAACACCACCTTCTTCGGCGGGACGGTGGAATTCCCGTAATCGAGGAAGGCCTCTTCGGGATCTCCGATCTCCCTGTAAATGACCACGTCGTCGGACTTAACCGGAGTGATCAGGCGGAACTTGGAGAGTTCCCGGAGAACCTCCCCCACCTTATCCTTGCTCAACTTCTTGGCTGCCATGTCAACCACCCTTTTAGAGTATGAAATCCTCTGGGTCATCCGGCCGGTAGCTGGACAGGAGCGGCGGAGCGTCCACCTTCACGCCGGGCTCGAAATCGTAGAGCTCCTCCACGTCCTTGTACAGCTTCCGGTTGAGCTCCATCAACGGGATCTCCACCGGACAGACCCTCTGGCACTCCCCGCACTGGATACAACGTCCCGCAAGGTGATAGGCCCTGGAGATGTGGAACACGGTGTTCTCGCTTACGTCCACGCTCCTCCGGATCCACTGGGGCCTCAGGCGGTCCAGGATGCAGTCGTTGCAGTAACACATGGGGCACACGTTGCGACAGGAATAACACCTTATGCAACGGGAGAACTTCTCTTCCCAGTATGCCCACTTCTCGTCCTGGGACCGCCCTTCCAGGGCCTCCACGTCCGAGTAATCGTCGGTGGCGAAAGGAGCCACTTCCTCGTCCAGGAGGATGTCATACACCAGGGGAGTCGGGTAGCGGCAGCGCTTGCACTTGTCCGCCAGCAACTCCTCCTTGGGGACTTCCTCCACCTTGCCGTCAAAGGTGAACACGAACTTGTCTCCCTCGAGGGATATCTCGCCGGGACCCAGCACGTCGGGGAAGCGGGCCTGGACCTTGTCCATGTCCACCACCCCGGTGCAAGGTATGCCTATTACCAGGATGCGATCCCGGTCGTATGCGTTCTCCGCCATCTGCTGGATCAATGCCCGGGAATCGCACCCCTTCACCATCACCGCCACCTTGCGCAGATCCGGTTCCTGGCCCTTGGGCACCGGGAGCTTCTCCTCCAGGGTGATGTACGTAGCCAGGTTGTTGACGCAGGCGGGGGTGAATATGAGCTGGTCTACCTCACCGGGGTCGTAGACGAAGGCAGGCCTTGCCCTGAACCCGTAGGTCCCGGCCCGGTAGCCTATGAGCTCCCGGACGTCGTCTCTGGAGATGATCTCCTTGGCCGTCTCTCTGAGCTTGTTCCTGTCTACCAATTTAACTGCCTCCGCTTGAACTTGTTCATGGGTCCTACCGCCTTCACGCCCTCCACGACCTCCTCGATGACCTCCTTCCACTTGGCACCTTCGGAGGCCGAGACCCAGCTCATGCGCACCCTCTCGGGCTCGATGCCGAGATACTCGAGGAAATTGCGCATGAGCTTGAAACGCCGGCGGGCGTAATAGTTGCCCTGCATGTAATGGCAATCCCCGGGATGGCATCCGGAGACCAACACGCCGTCGGCTCCTTCCTGGAGGGCATTGACCACGAACATCGGGTTTACGCGGCCGGAACACATCACCCTGATCACCCGCACGTTGGGTGGGTACTGGGTGCGGCTGGTGCCGGCCAGGTCCGCCCCCGCATAGGAACACCAGTTACAGAGGAACGCCACGATGTTGGGTTGGAAATCGGTCTGGGTCGTTTCTGCCATGGTACTACTTCACCCCCAAAACCTTGATCTGGGGCAGCAGCTGGTTGTCCTTGAACGACCGCTGCTGGATGGAACCCGACAGGCAGGCCGCCGCGCATGCGCCACAGCCCTTGCACAGGGCCTCGTTCACCCTGGCCACCTTCACCGGCCACCCCTGGCGGTTGATCTCCACCAGCTCGATGGCGGAGAAGGGGCACAGCTCCACGCAGAAGCCGCAGCCGCGGCAGGTCTCCTCGTTCACCACGGAGGTCTGGGCCTCCACCTTCACCTTCCCCTTGGCCATGGGAATCATGGCCGCCGATGCCGCGCCCTTGGCCTGGGCCACCGCGTCGGGGATGTCCTTCGGGCCCTGGCACACCCCGGCCAGGAACACGCCGTCCGAGGCGGTGTCCACCGGCCTCAGCTTGGGGTGGGCCTCCAGGTAGAAGAGGTCCGAGGACTGGGAGAGCTTGAGGATGTCTATTATCTCCCGGTTGTCGCTGCGGGGCACCAACCCCACCGAGAGCACCACCATGTCGGTCTCGTGCTCCAGGGGGGTGGCGGTCAGGGTATCTTCGGCCTTTACCACCAGCTTGTCGCCCCGCCTGAAGATCTCGGAGGGGTTGCCCCTTATATACCGCACGCCCTCGCGGCGGACCCGGTCGTAGAACTCCTCGAAGCCCTTGCCGAAGGCCCTGACGTCCATGTAGAAGATGGTCACCTCGCAATCAGGGATCTTGTCCTTGGCCAGGTGTGCCAACTTCGCGGTGTACATGCAGCAGACGCGGGAACAATACTCGTTGCCCACGCTCTTGTCCCTGGACCCCACGCACTGTATGAAGGTGATGCTCTTGGGGACCTTGGGAGCCTCCGGTTCCTCTTCCTTTTTCTTCTTTTTCTTGCCCCGGTCGAGCATGACTATCTTCCCCCCGGTGGGCCCGGAGGCGTTGACCAGGCGCTCGAACTCCAGGGCAGTCAGCACGTTATCGTAGATGCCGTAGCCGTACTCGGGCTTCTTGCGGGCATCGAAGACGTCGTACCCGGTGGCGACGATGATGGTCCCCACCTTGAACTCCACGATCTCGTCCTGCTGCTCGAAATTGATGGCCCCGGCCTGGCAGGCCTCCTGGCACTTGGGAGACTCGCCGCACTTCCCCCTGGAAAGGAAGAGGCAGTTCTCCTTGTCGATGGTGTACTTGGCGGGCACCGCCTGGGGGAAGGGCAGGTATATGGCGCCCCTCATGCCTATTCCCTCGTCGAACTCGTTCGGGATGCGGCCCGCCATCCGGCACACCTCGGCACAGGCACCGCAGCCCGTGCACTTGTCCATCTCCACGAAGCGGGCCTTCTTGCGCACCTTCACGTTGAAGTTGCCGATGTAGCCCGAGATCTCCTCCACCTGGGAATAGGTCATGAGCTCGATGTTGGGGTGGTTAGCCACGTCCACCATCTTGGGGGTGAGGATACAGGCCGAGCAGTCCAGGGTGGGGAAGGTCTTGTCCAGCTGGGCCATGTGGCCACCGATGGTGGGCGATTTCTCCACCAGGTAGACCTTGAACCCCGCGTCGGCGATGTCGAGCGCCGCCTGGATACCCGCGATACCCCCACCGATGATAAGGCACGCGGGCTCGACGTCCACTTCCTTCTCCTCAAGGGCCTCCAGGTTACGGGCCTTCACCACCGCCGCCTCCACGATCCGCTTGGCCTTCTCGGTGGCGGCGATAGGGTCCTCGTGCACCCAGGAG
>JBBFMI010000087.1:0-7745 GCA_037478635.1 Candidatus Geothermincolales bacterium
CCCTCACCTCGCGCGACCTTCCCACGGACCCTTACCCGAATCGTACTCGATCTTCGGTCAAGACTTACCGCCCTTCGCGTCGGAGCCCGGGTTCGGGCGTCCGCGGCGTTCAAGCAAAGTATATCGGACGACAGCGATACCCACCCCTATAAAAAACGGGATACAGACTTAGGCCTTTTAACACGGGATCAAATCGGTTCAAAAGGAAAGGGGGATCGTCAGGAGATCTGCGAGGACTTGATGACCGCCCGAGCGCGTGGGCCATTCCGGGAAAGCTTTTCCGGCTACCACGGACCATGAATTCCCGAACCCGGAAGCCCTTTATCCACCTCTTATCCTTCGGATCTTGGGCTTTCCTCCCAAACCTGCACGAAAACAATCCAGTCCGGCTAGGTCGATCTAAAAAGCCCTGGCGGGAAAACCCCTGGCATACGTCGGATCCTTTGTGTGCCCGGACCCCGGGCACCCCCAGCCGGGACGCTCGATCACCACTCCAGCTCCTCGGCCCGCTTTCGCACCTCGGTCTTGACCACCCTGGCCAGGCGGCCGCTGTGAAGGTACACGGTGCGGTGGGAGATCTCCGATATGGCCGAGTTGTGGGTCACCAAGATGATGGTCTGGCCTTTCTCCTCGTTTATCCTCTGCATCAAGGCCAGGATCCTCTTGCCCGTCTCGTAGTCCAATTCCCCCGTGGGCTCATCGCACAAGAGTATGGGCGGGTCCTTGCATATGGCGCGGGCGATGGCCACCCTCTGCTGCTCCCCTCCCGAAAGCTGGCTGGGGAAATGGTCCGCCCGATGGGCCAGCCCCACCGCCTCCAACGCCTCCATGGCCTTCCCGCGCGAATTCCCGTCTACCAGTTCCAGGGCCAGTTCCACGTTCTCCAGGGCGGTGAGGGTGGGTATGAGGTTGAAGAACTGGAACACGAAGCCGATCTGGGTGCGACGATAATCCGTGAGCTCCTGGACGGTTAGCCGCGAGATGTCCCATCCGTTCACCACCAGCCTTCCCGAAGTGATGGTGTCCATCCCGCCCAAGAGGTTCAGAAGCGTGGTCTTGCCGGAGCCGCTGGGCCCGAGGATGACCACGAACTCCCCGTGATAAACGGTGAGGTCCACTTCCCTGAGCGCCTGGACCTCCACGTCGCCCATGCGGTAGACCTTGCTCACCTTCTCCAGGCGTATTATCTCTTTTCTCCCATCTCCCCCCGCACCTGGGAAATCGGGAGATGTAACATCCCGGGCGTCAGGAAGGGCCCTTTTCCCGGGACCATCCAGGCAGCCTCGCCGTATCCTCCCGATCATCAGGTCCTCCAGGTTAATACCGCCGGGAAAACATTAGGCCGCGGGGACCAATCCTTTATCGTTTTATCGGCCGCGTCCGCATCAGGGGAAAGGGTCCCCTCGGCCTCTTCCCTCAACATGAACAGAAGTGGGGAACCGTCAAGGTGTGCGCGGGGATGGAGCCGTCAAGGCTCCCTTTTCCCCCACTTCTCGTAGAACACTATCTCCTCCAGGGGCTTTCTTCCCCTTTCATCCGGATACTTGGCCGGATATCCGAGAGGGGTCATGGCTACTATCCTGATGTTCTCAGGGACCCCGAGTATCGGCCTCACCTTGTCCTCGTCGAAAAGGCCTATCCAGCAGGTGCCCAGGCCCTGGTTCCAGGCTTCCAGGCAGAGGTGCTCCATGCATATCCCGATGTCAACCAGGTAATAGTTCTGGTCTTTCATCTTCCCGGACTGTTCGGGATCGGCGCAGGCCACGATGAGAACGGGCGCGGTGGCGGTGGCCTTTTGGGCAGGGTTGTTCTCCAGGGTGGCAGCGATCGCCTCTCGGGTCTTCTGTTCCTTCACCACTATGAAATACCAGCACTGGCGGTTGGCCCATGATGGGGCCAGCCTGGCCGCCTCCAAGACCTCCCGTATCTTCTCATCCTCCACCGGCCGGTCCTCGTACTTGCGGATGCTCCGCCTTTCCCTGAACACGTTCATCACCATGGGGATCAACTCCTTTCCCTTCCAAGAGACCGCACAGCAGCCAGTATCGATACCGCCATGGGGAGGCAAGGTCCCAGTAAGAGGAATTTAACACATAAAAGTCGACGGCGGGAACGAAGGCCTGCAAAGGGTTTTCAGGCGGACAAATCGCCGGCCAAGAGTCCGCGACCTCACCTATCTCCAGGACCATAACCCTCAATATCCCGGCTGGACCGGTTAAGAGAGGGCAAAGATGACCCGACGTTGCCTGGGGCCTGGTCGGATCGGTATGGACTTAGGCCTCCTGAGGCGGGTTCAAGACACAGTCCGCCGATCCCCATGTTGCCGCAAGGAGCGAAGAGCCTGGAAAATCTGGCATCACCTCGTTCCCTTTTTAGCGGGGGCGTGTGGAAAGCCACCTTATTCTTCCTGGAGAGGTACCCCGATACCAAATTCCCCCTGTCATAAGAGCCCGCCTGGTTTATAATCAATTACCGAAACTTTAGGAGGTAAGATGCTTCCCAGGGTACCGGTCCAGCCCAAGTCACTCGAGGCCTATCGGCCCATCGTGGGAGACGAGGTGCTGGAGGAGATAAAGTCGCTCGCCGAGCCCCTGAAGGGGGCAAGGGTCCTGCACGTCAACAGCACCGCCCACGGCGGGGGCGTGGCCGAGATGCTGTACAGCCTGGTCCCTCTCATGTCCAGCGCCGGCCTGTACACCGAATGGCGCCTGATCAGGGGCGACCAGGACTTCTTCACCGTGACCAAGCTCTTCCACAATGCCCTCCAGGGCATGGAGATCCCCATAACCAACGAGATGAAACTCAAGTACCTCAACGTCAACGAGGAGAACGCCGCAGATTTCGATGGTCGTTACGACTTCGTTATCATCCATGACCCTCAGCCATGCGCCCTCATCGCAGGCCTCGTAAACACCCCTGCCCGACGGGGCAAGTGGATATGGCGCTGCCACATCGACACCACCTACGCCAACGATGATGCCTGGGAGTTCCTCGTGCCCTACATAGAGCTCTACGACGCGGTGGTCTTCACCAAGGAGGATTACATAAAGACCCCCTTGAATGTGGGCGTCAAGGCGTTCATAACGCCCTCCATCGATCCCCTGAGCCCGAAGAACATAATCCCGGAAAAGAGGGTGCAATCCGACATAGCCAGGCGCTACGGGGTGGACGAGAACCGTCCCATCATGCTCCAGGTCTCCCGTTTCGACCCCTGGAAAGACCCCCTGGGCCTGGTGGACTGCTACCGGGAGGTGAAGAAGACCCACCGGGACGTCCAGCTCGTGTACCTGGCTTCCATGGCCGACGATGACCCGGAAGGATGGCACTACTACGAGAAGACCAGCCAGTATGCGGGCGATGACCCGGACATCTTCCTGCTCTCCAACCTCCAGGGCATAGGCAACGTGGAGGTGAGCGCCTTCCAAGCCATGGCCACGGTAGTTCTCCAGAAGTCCATCAGGGAGGGCTTCGGCCTCACGGTGACCGAGGCCATGTGGAAGAGAAAACCGGTGGTGGGGGGAGGGGTCGGTGGCATCCTCCTCCAGGTGGACGACGGCGTTAACGGTTTCCTGGTCAGGAGCGTCGAGCAAGCCGCGGAAAAAGTCAGGCTACTCCTGGACAGTCCCTCCCTGGCGGCAAGGATGGGGGAGGCCGGGCACGAGAAGGTGAGGCAAAACTTCCTCACCCCCCATCATCTCAGGAACTACCTCCGTCTGTTCAGGACCCTTGCGGGGTGAGCTTCATCCACGAGTGGAACAATCCAGGCGGCACACCTTGGGCTTTCGTTTTAACCTGGCAGTAAACCCCTTGTCGATTTTGTCCCGACCACGACCAAGGACTTCTTTTGAGATATGTACGTCCATCAGATCACGCGCGCTGCAACCCTGAGGGGCAAAGTAACTACTGAGGACTTCTTTCGAAGTATGCACGTCCATCCCGCCCATTGAGATCTCTCTCCCAGACCGGAAGAAGTTCCAGAGCTCCCTTGGAACCCCCGAAAGACCTTTGGTTTGATCCCCGACCGACCCGGGCTCTTGCGGCGGTATGCCATCCGGCCGATATCCGGATTTACAACCCGGTCCGCCTATCGCCGGGACTAAAACAATTGGCAATTATTGGCTTTTCAGCCCTCCTTCCATTCAATGGAAAACAACGGTGATATACTTTTTGGGGGAGGTGTGAAGTGGAGCTCGAACAGCTGGAACCGGAGACCGCCACTCCAAGGCAGGTAAAACAGTATCTGCGCGACAAATTCGTCATCATTGCCTCCAATCGGGGGCCAGTGGAGTTCCGGCGCACCGAAAACGGCTCCATAAGGCCCTTCAGGGGAGCGGGTGGAGTGGTCACCGCCATGTCCACCGCCCTCACCGCCACTGACGCTGTGTGGATATCGGTTGCCCGCACCAAGGAAGACGTCCTAACCGCTCAGGCCTATCCGAGGCGCCGGATCCCCATGCCTCTGGAAAACCCGCAATACTTCGTAAGGTTCCTGATCACGGAAAAACGCGACTTCCACCTCTACTACAACGTGGTGAGCAACTCGGTCCTCTGGTATCTGAACCATTACATGCTGGATCTCACCGGAAAACCCTGTTTCGACGAGGATTTCCATCTCGCCTGGAAAGAGGGCTACCGCAAGGTGAATCGGCTCTTCGCAGAGGAGATCGTCAAGGAGATCAAGGCCCAGGACAAAAAACCCCTCGTCTTCCTCCAGGACTATCACCTCTACCTCTGTGCTTCCTATATCCGCAACCGTCTCCCGGACGTACTCATCCACCATTTCACCCACAGTCCCTGGGTAGGGCCGGACTACTTGAAATTCCTGCCCTCGCCTTTCCGAAGGGAACTGCTGGAGGGGATGCTCGCCTGTGACGTGGTGGGATTCCATACCAGCCATTACGCCGAGAACTTCCTCCGTTGCTGCGCGGAAAGCGATGTATTGCACCTGAAGGTGGATATCAGAAAGCGCATGGTGGAAAGGGAGGGTCATCGTACCCTGGTCCGTCATTACCCCATCTCCATCGACCATGAAGCCCTCAAAAAGCTGTCCACAAGGCCGGAAGTGGAACAGCACAGGCAAAGGTTGCGGAAGCTGGCGGGCAACAGGAAGATCCTCCTGCGGGTGGACCGGGTGGAACCCACCAAGAACATCCCGAGGGGGCTGAAGGCCTACAGGGCCTTCCTGCGCCGCTATCCCGAATGGCATGAGAAGGTCGTCTTCTTCCACCTGCTTTATCCCTCCCGCCAGGACCTGCACGAGTACCGGAACTTGCGCCGCGAGATCGAGGAAGAGGCCCACTCCATCAACCGCGAGTTCGGGACGCTGGAATGGGACCCCGTGCACCTGGAGATCGAGGATAACTACCTCCGCTCCGTGGCAGGCCTCATGGAGTTCGATGTCCTGGTGGTCAACCCGGTGATGGACGGAATGAACCTGGTGGCCAAGGAGGGAGCGATACTCAACCAGAGGGACGGAGTGATAATCCTATCCACAAGAGCCGGGGCCTGGGGCGAGCTGAAGGGCGCGGTCATCTCCATCAACCCCCTGGATGTCATGGAACTGGCTGAGGCGATGAGGACCGCCCTCCGGATGGGCGAACAGCGCAGGAAAGCCCTGTCCCGACGGGCCCGGGAAGTGGTGGAGGCCAACACCTCCTTTCGCTGGTTCTTGCTGCAGATGAGGGCCCTGCAGAGGGCAGAGAGGGAGAGGGGACGAGAAGAACCGCCCGATGAATCCATGCCGCCGATCCCCAGGTATGAACATTTCGATTGAGCTTACGGAAAGGCCTTGTCTATCTTTCGCTTCTGTAAATATCACCTTCGCGCGGCCCCTCGCTATCACCCTCTCCCCTTTGCAAGAACCTTAGAGGGGCTTGCCGGAATCTATGGGCACCCGCTCCTGCCTTGCCTTCTGCCCCCTCGAGAATATCCCCTCGAGCGCGGAAAGCCCGGCCCTTGTTCATTTCAGGGCATGGGGATGGCGGGATAGGGCGGCATCGAGCGCTTGAAAGATGACCTTTCCATCATGTCCAGCACCTTCTTGACCGATTCGCGGGAAAACCCCTCCTCGATCACTTCTTCCGCGTCCTTGTTCAGGTCGACCAGCCGGTAGAGAATGGCGTCGGCTTCCCGGTAGGTTATCCCCATCTCGCCTTCATCCGTCTGGCCTTCCCAGAGATCCGCAGTGGGAGGTTTTTCAATGATCCGCGAGGGCACACCCAAATGCTCGGCGAGGTGGCGTACCTGGGTCTTGTAAAGGCCGCCCAGGGGAGTGAACGCACAGGCCATGTCTCCCCACAACGTGGTGTAGCCCAGCAGGGATTCGGTGCGATTGCCAGTCCCCATCACCAGCGCGTCCAGGGCCTCGGACTGGTCATAGAGTACCGCCATCCGCGTGCGGGCCATGAAGTTGCCCCTTCTTTTTCGGTCCGCCTCGGGAAACCGAGAGAAATAGGCGTCCACCATGGGGGTTATCTCCAGCGTGTACGGCTCCAGGCCCAGCTCCCTGCATACCAGCCGAGCGTCTTCCAGGCTTTCCTGGCTGCTGGTCCGGTAAGGGAGGATGAAGGGGAATACGCGCTCCTTTCCCAGGGCCCTTACCCCCAGGAAAGCCGAGGTGGCCGAGTCGAGCCCACCGGAAAGCCCGAGCACCAACCGACTTTTGCCAGCATATCCCAACTGATTCCTGATGAAGGAACAGATGCGGTCAGCTACCTCATCCCAATCCAACACCGGCACCGCCTCTTCCATTTGCCTCACCTTCCTTTCCTCCTGGGTGAGTGTTGGTTTGAAATCCTGCCTTGGAGCTCGACCATGGAAGATCTCCAGCGAAATCATAACACCGCCGGCGGAATGCCCATCAGGGTTCAGGGATTTACTCAACCAGGGTATCGCCTGGCCTTTCCCGTTTTCCCTCTGACGTTTCCGATGGGCTCATCCAGTCCTGAAGAACGCCGATGCCCTTGCGCTTACCATTTCCCCGGGAAGGACGTTCAATTTCAATGAAGCTTCTGCCTGACTTGGTTTTTCGCCATGAACTGCATTAAAATCGCCCTTGGTGGGGCTGCCATGCGAAGCAGTGGAGGTGGACATGGGGCTCTTGCAGAGGATAGAGGCGCGCCTCTCCCCGATAGGGGTGATAGGCCTTGGTTACGTGGGACTGCCCCTGGCCATGGCCGCCGCCGAGGCGGGCTTTATCGTTCACGGGGTCGACTCCGATGAAACACGGGTAGACCGATTGAAAAGGGGGGAACATTTCCCGGAAGGGATCGATGCCACGCTCTTGATCCGATTGCAGGAAGAGGGGAGACTTCTCATCCACGACACCACCGCCGCACTTTCTTCCTGCGAGGTGATCTGCATATGCGTGCCCACGCCCCTCACCCGCACCCGGGAACCGGACATCTCCTGCATCCTTGAGGCCTCGAGAGCGGTTTCCGCCGCCCTGGCCGGGGGCTCCGGGGAGAGGCTGGTAGTCCTCGAATCTACCTCCTACCCAGGGACCACCCGGGAAGTGGTGTTGCCCCATCTCATGGACAGCGGAAGATCCCTCTGCCACGAATTTCACCTGGCCTTTTCCCCCGAAAGGATCGATCCGGGCAACCGGAGGTGGACGTTGAAGAACACGCCCAAGCTCGTGGGGGGTATCAGCGGCTGCTGCGGGGAACTGGCGGCCGCCTTCTACTCCTCCTTCGTGGAAAGGGTCGTGGAGGTCAGCAGTCCCGAAACGGCCGAGATGGCCAAGC
>JBBFMI010000088.1:0-7744 GCA_037478635.1 Candidatus Geothermincolales bacterium
CAGGATTTCGAGCGGGCCGCGGAGCTGAGGGACCGGGAGCGGGAGATCATGGACGAGATGGCCAAGGTGGAGAAGGAATGGAAGATGCCCGAGGGTTCTCACCAGCTCCAGGTGACCGCCCAGGACATAGCGGAGATCCTCTCCTCCTGGACCGGCATTCCTGTCTGCCAGCTCACCGAGGAGGAGAGCACCAAGCTATTGCGCATGGAGGATGCCCTGCACGAGCGGATCGTCGGCCAGGACGAGGCGGTCAAGGCTGTCTCCCGGGCGATCCGCAGGACCAGGGCCGGATTGAAGGATCCCAAGAGGCCCGCCGGTTCCTTCATCTTCCTGGGCCCCTCGGGCGTGGGCAAGACCGAGCTGGCCCGCACCCTGGCCGAGTTCCTGTTCGGCGACGAGAAGGCCCTAATCCAGATAGACATGTCGGAGTACATGGAGAAGCACGCGGTGTCGAGGCTGGTGGGATCCCCGCCCGGTTACGTGGGCTACGAGGAGGGAGGCCAGCTCACCGAGGCGGTGAGGAGAAGGCCCTTCAGCGTGGTGCTTTTCGACGAGATCGAAAAGGCCCATCCCGACGTGTTCAACATGCTGCTGCAGATCCTGGAGGACGGGCGGCTTACCGATGCCCAGGGCCACACGGTGGATTTCCGCAACACCATAATCATCATGACCTCCAACATGGGGGCGAGGGACATCACCAAGTCCACCCCGCTGGGCTTCACTCCCGCCCAGGACCAGGGCATCGATTACGAGAAGATGAAGGAGAGAGTCCTCTCCGAGCTGAAGAGGACCTTCAGGCCGGAGCTGCTGAACCGCATCGACGAGATCATCGTGTTCAGGGACCTGAGCCACGAGGAAATAAAGCAGATCGTGGACCTGTTGATGAAGAGGGTGAAGGAGCAGCTGAAGGAGCAGGACATAGAGATAATCCTCTCGGACGAGGCGAAGGAGGTCCTGGTGAAGGAGGGTTACGACCCCATCTACGGGGCCCGTCCCCTGCGCAGGGCCATCCAGCGGCTGGTGGAGGACCCCCTCTCCGAGAGGATACTGGCCAAGGAGATAGAGCCGGGCTGCACGGTCCTGGTCACCGCCGACGAGGAAGGTCACATAGTGTTCGAGAAGGTGCAGGCCCCCGACACCGGCGCTGACCTCATGACCCTGACTTGATCGTCGAGATAGAGTGGGAGGACCCGCCCCTTCGGGGACGGGTCCTTTTAACTTTTCCCCTGCTCCCTGCCGGTGCCGGTTCCCGCGCGGATGGCCGAGGGGTGCGGGGTTTCTCTCGAATCCCTTTTGCCCGGTTCGAAGCCGGGGGTTTTCAGCGGGTTTGCCCTCGAGCAGTTTTTTATCGTTTTCTTTCCGGGCGAAGGCCTTGACTGACCTCGGGGCGAGACCCTTTTGCCGCGAGAAGACGGTCTGCATTCCGCCATCCGCCGGGAGGTGGAGGGGAGCCGCCCGGGATAATACGGCAGCAAACCGCTTTTTCGTTCCCACGAGTAAGGAAGGCGAGAACGACGGTCGGACCGCCCGTCCGCGGGTTTCGTCCTTTGCCCGGGGAGTACCCCCCTGGTTGGGAAGGTAGCGCCGTCTTCTACTGTCCCAGCTCGCGCCAAGTCGAAGAGGGCGACTGTCCCCGGCCCTCCCTATAATCCTTATCGGTCGGGGCTTTCAAATAAGCGGGAAAGCCCTCTTTTACGGCTCTCGCGGACAGGAGGAGCCCGTCATGGCCTCGAGGCGAAGCATTTTCGTCTGCTCGGAGTGTGGGGAACTCTCCTACCGTTGGCTGGGAAGGTGCCCGGGTTGCGGCGTCTACGGGTCCATGGTGGAGAGGGAAGAGGGCCTCCGAAGGGGGTCCGAGGAGCGGGCCGGGATGGAGATCCCCGTGCCCCAGCCGCTGGTCGCCCCCGTGGGCGGGGAGGCCAGGATCCCTTCCGGTATCGGAGAGCTGGACCGGGTGCTGGGAGGAGGGGCGGTGGCCGGCTCCCTCACGCTGGTGGGTGGGGAGCCCGGGATAGGCAAGTCCACCTTGCTCCTGCAGGCGGGAGCGGGCTGGGCCAGCCGGGGCGTGAAAACCCTGCTGGTGAGCGGCGAGGAGTCGGCGGTCCAGGTCAGTTCGAGGGCGGCCAGGCTGGGCATATCCCACCGTGAGCTCCTCCTGCTTTGCGAGAGCGGGTTGGATGTCCTGGAGGAAGTGGCCAGGGATACGAGGCCGGGCGTCGTGGTGGTGGATTCCCTGCAGACCCTGTGGGTTCCGGGGGTCGACTCCCCCCCGGGAGGGGCAGGCCAGATGAGGGAATCGGTATTCAGGCTCCAGAGGCTGGCCAAAGAACTCGGCGCCGCCGTCTTCTTGGTCGGGCACGTGACCAAGGACGGTGTCGTGGCGGGCCCCAGGCTGGTGGAACACATGGTGGACTGCGTCCTCTATTTCGAGGGAGACCGTTCCGACGGTTTGAGGATATTGAGGGCGGTCAAGAACCGGTTCGGTTCCGCCAGCGAGGTGGGCATCTTCGAGATGACCGACGGGGGCCTGAAGGAGGTGCCCGATCCCTCCCTGCGCTTCGTGGGGCGCAGGGAAAGGCCGGTGGCGGGCACGGCCTCGGGAGTGGTGCTGGAGGGAAAGAGGCCTTTGGTGGTGGAGGTGCAGGCGCTGGTGGCCCCCACCTACCTTCCCTCCCCCAAGAGGGTCTCGTCCGGGGTGGACCCTCGGAGGCTGGCGGTGAACGTGGCGGTCCTCGAGAGGCGTGCCGGGATCCGGTTGTCCGACCGGGATATCTACGTAGGTATCACCGGTGGCCTGCGGGTTTCGGAGCCGTCGCTCGACCTGGCGATGTGCCTGGCGGTCGCCTCCTCCCACCTCGATAAGCCGATGCCCCCGGGATCGGTCGCGTTGGGGGAGGTGAGTCTCACGGGAGAGGTGCACCGGGTGTCGCGCATGGCGGAAAGGATAAAGGAGGCCGCCAGGCTGGGGTTCAAGAGGGTATTCCTCCCGGCTTCTTTCCTGGAAGAAGCGGGCCGGGACGGATCCGCGAAGGGCTTGGCGCTGGTGGGCGTGGGGGATATCGAGGAAGCCCTCCGGGCCGCGGGCTTGATTCGCCCTCCCGCCCGCGGTTGAGACCGATGAAATTAATGCCATAATATACCAATGGAAGCATTATCCAAGAACCCTTTCCATTGGCCACCCGGGGTTTCTTTTCGGTTATTATATTGGTGCCGGGACCATCCCGATCGTCGTTTGGCCTGACATATGGAATGCTGGACGGATGAGGGAGAGAAAGCAGGACCACAGGTTTCTGGACAATCTCAGGATGGTGGCGCCTGGTACGCCGCTCAGGGAAGCCCTGTCCCGTATCCTGGGCGCCCACATGGGAGCCCTCATCGTGATCGGGGACGATGAAAAGGTCTTGCGCCTGCTCAGCGGAGGAGTCGAGCTCAACTGGCCTTTCAACCCTTCCCGCCTGTACCAGGTGTGCAAGATGGACGGCGCCGTGGTTCTGGACGAAGGCCTCAGCACCATACGTTTCGCCAACGTGCTACTTATGCCGGATCCTTCCATTCCCACCCGGGAAACGGGAACCAGGCATATCGCCGCGGAACGAGTGGCCCGCCAGACCGGAAGGCTGGTCATAGCAGTCTCCGAGAGGATGTCGAGGGTGACACTCTACCGGGAGGAATGGAGCCACGTGATGCAGGAAGTGAGGGTCCTGGTGAGCAAGGCCACCCAGGCGCTTCAGGCTCTCGAGAGATACAAGGAACGTTTCGACCAGGTCACCACCACCCTTACCGCCCTGGAGTTCGAGGGACTGGTCACCCTGTACGACGTGGCCATCGTCATCCAGAGGGCCGAGATGATGCAGAGGATATCCGAGGAGATAGAGGTCTTCCTGGCCGAGCTGGGGGTGGAGGGAAGGCTCATCCGCTTGCAGATGGAAGAGCTGATGTTCGGGGTGGAGAAGGAGAAGACCAACGTCATAAGGGATTACATGGCGGAAGAAAGAGGCAAGACCGTGGAGGCCGTAGAGCGGAGCCTTTCCAGGCTTGACGGGGAAGAGCTTCTGGAATTGACCAACGTGGTGCAGGCCCTCGGCTTTTCGGGTGCCATGGACGAACTGGACAGGCCGGTTGTCCCCAGGGGTTACAGGATATTGGAAAAAATACCCAGATTGCCTTCGTCCGTCGTGGACAAGGTGGTGCGCAGTTTCGGAGATCTTCCCAGCATAATGGAAGCTTCCACCGGCATGCTGGAGGAAGTGGACGGGGTGGGAAGGTCGAGGGCCCAGTCCATCAAGGAAGGGCTCCGCCGCCTGGTGGAGACATCCATAGTGGAAAGGTTCGTCTGAAGTCGACTCGGTTCTTCCGTCGGTTTCCCCTCGCGCGTCAGAAACTCATTAGTAAAATTTACCATATATACCAGCGAACCAAGGAAACAAGGCGAGCACCGCGCTCATTTGACACGACTTCCGCATGGAAACTATAATATTTTCAAGTAAACGGAGGTAATCATGAAAAAGGCCGATTGTTCCGATTTCCAGAAGACCGTCTCCGAGTACCTCGTCCGCAATAGAAGCATCCTGGACGTGATGACGAAGCTCCAGGAAGCGGCCACGCGGGTTAACAGGGCGTTGGCCAAGACGGTCACCACGTGTGGCTGCATGAGGGTGGAGGCGAGCAAGCAGGAAGTTCCCGAGAACGTTAGTTTTTCCCAGGTGTCCGAATACGTCAAATCCCACCTGCAGGGCAAACCGTGTACGAGTTGCTCGGATGTCATTGAGTCTGAAATCGGAAACGCGCTTTTTTACCTGGCGGCCGTTTGTTGCCTGCTCAATCTGGACCTGCAATCTATCCTTGAGAGGGAAAACGACAGGATAAACACGCTGGGGGTATACAGCCTGACTTAGCGTTTCCTTGTCGTGGATTCGACTTGCAAAGAGGGATTCGGGGGAAGAGCCGGTGGTTGATTTTCGTCTTGGACAGGGAAGGAAAGCGGGCTTTGGGTCTCGTGCGAACCAGGAAGAACGTAGTTCAGGGTCCGGTGTGAGGTGGTAAACATGTTCGAGGTGGGAGATGTAGTCGTGTACCCTCACCATGGAGCGGGCGTTATCGAGGAGATCTCGGAGAGACTGGTGCAAGGCGAGACCAAGAAGTACTTCGTGTTGAGGATGAACAAGGGAAACCTGAAGGTGATGGTTCCAGCCGACAATTACCAGCAGGTGGGGCTGCGCACCGTGATAAGCAGGGAAGAGGTGGACAAGGTCTTCGACATCCTGAGCGGAGAGATGAGCCCCATGCCTTCCAACTGGAATCACCGGTTCAAGAAGAACCGCGAGAAGCTAAAGAGCGGGGACATATTCCAGGTGGCCGAGGTGGTGAGGAACCTTACCCTCCGCGATATGGAAAAGGGCCTGTCCTCCGGCGAGAAGCGCATGCTGCAGCAGGCGAGGGAGATACTGGCCAGCGAGCTCATGTACGCCATCGACGTGGAAGTGGAAGAGGCTTACCGGATGATAGAGGAGGTGTTCACCTCCCAGTCCTCTTCATGAGATAGGTTGACGATCTCGTAAAAGTGGCCCCCCGGGCCCTTTTTGATATTCTCGTATCGAGGCCGAAGAAGAAGCGAATAGAGGAGGTGGGAAGGCCGGCAAGGCTGATACTGGATGGTAGTCCTCATAGTCCGCCTGCTATTCATCCTGGCCGGCGGGATAGGGGGCTATGAGGTGGGGCAACTGGCGAGGCGGCTCTACCTGCACAACCTGGACCCGATATATACGGTCATCGGCTTCATCCTTTCCTTCATCGTCTTTCTGGGCCTGGGCTACGTGGCGGGTGGAGTCACGGGAAGGTTTTTCGCCAGGATGCTCCATCGCTTCCAGAAAAGGATAGAGGACGTGCCAGGAGTGGACCTCTTCATGGGAGCGGTGGGCATCATAACCGGGTTTCTCATAGCCTTCTTTCCCTCCATGGTCCTTTTTCGCTCGTATCCCGGGTGGATCTTCGGCGTCGCCCTTTACATCATCTTCGGCTCAATAGGTTACGTGGTGGCGGTGCAGAAGAGAGACGAGCTGGTGGCCCTTTTCAGGCCATCGTATGCCTCCGGCAGGGAGAGGGAAGCGGCCAAGACCCCACCGGGCGGCGCCGGGCAAAAGCTGGTCGATACCAGCGCCCTGATAGACGGCAGGATAGTCGAGTTGTGCCGTACCGGGTTCCTGGAAGGCGTCCTGGTCATACCGCGCTTTGTCCTCCACGAGCTCCAAAGGGTGGCGGATTCCGAGGACCCGTTGAAGAGGAACCGTGGTCGCCGGGGCCTGGACGTGGTGGCCAGGTTGAAGGAGATGGGCCAGCCCGAGGTCAGGATCGAGGACATGGAGATAGAGGAGCACGCCACCGTCGATGCCACCCTCATCTCCCTGGCCAGGCTGATGGACATCCCCCTTCTCACCACCGATTACAACCTCAAGAAGGTGGCGGAGTTGCAGGGGGTGCGTGTCCTCAACGTGAACGAGCTGGCCGAGGCGGTGCGCCCGGTGGTCCTGCCGGGCGAGGCCCTCAAGGTGAGCATCGTCAGGGAGGGAAAGGAGCCCGGCCAGGGGGTGGGTTACATGGAGGACGGCACCATGGTGGTGGTGGAAGGGGGCAAGGAACTGATAGGTCAAGAGGTGGAGGCCCTGGTGACCAGCGTCCTTCAGACCTCCGCGGGGCGGATGATATTCTGTTCCCTGAAACCGGGCAGGGCTCCCGCCCAGTGAGGCCCCGCCTCCGGTACCTGGCAGACCAGGGCTGCGGAGGACTTCCCGGTCTGCGGGGCATTGCCGAGCTCGTTTTTTCGGCGCGATCTTTTTGGTGTGACCGTGTGAATTCGGGCATTCCTTGCGGGTGTACGGCTTCGGCAGGCCTTTTATGAGGAAATGGTGACGAGATGAAGACGATCGCCGTGGTGGCCGGCGCGGGAAGGGGCGAGAGGTTGGGCCGGGAGGGAGGCAAGCAGTTTCTCCCCCTGGCCGGTATACCCGTTCTTGCCCGCTCGCTTCTGAACCTCCAGGCGTGCGAGGAAGTGAGTGGGATAGTGGTCGCGGTAAACCCGGGTGAGGTGGATAAGGCTGAGAAAGAGATCGTGGGCCCTTACGGCCTCACCAGGGTCATCGCGGTGGTGGAGGGTGGGGAGCATCGCCAGGATTCGGTTTACCGGGCCCTGAAGGCCCTCCCGGGAGATACCGAGCTGGTGCTGGTACATGACGGTGCCCGGCCCTTCGCCGGGCCATCGCTGTTCCGCAGGGTCATAAACGCCATGCGGGATACGGAGGGAGTCATCACCGCCGTGCCGGTGGTGGACACCGTGAAGGAAGTGGAAGGTGGTTGGGTCATCCGCACCCCGGAGAGGAGGAGGTTGTGGGCGGTGCAGACCCCCCAGTGTTTCCAGGCTTTTGCGCTGCTGGATTCCCACGAGAGGGCCAGAAGAGAGGGGGTCTGGGCCACCGACGACGCCTCGCTGCTGGAGCGCTACCGCTACCGGGTCAGGGTGGTCAGGGGGGAAGTGACGAACATAAAGATAACCTACCCTTCCGACCTGGTGGCCGCTGAGGCCCTGCTGGCGGCGGGGATGGTCCCCGAATCGCCTCCCGATGCCTCCGTCGAGCGGTAGCGGATAGCCCCAGGTCGCTTACGAGGAGAGCCGGAGATGTCTTCCACCGCCAGGGTCGGCATGGGGTTCGACGCCCACGCTTTCCGGGAAGGGCGCAGGTTGGTGTTGGGG
>JBBFMI010000089.1:0-7691 GCA_037478635.1 Candidatus Geothermincolales bacterium
TGGAGGGGAGGAAGCCCCGTGCGCTGGGGATCGGTGTCGGTGACGAAGGGGGAAAGCCGGGGGCCGCGGAACACCAGGGCCGCGCGGTGTTCCTTCTCTGGCCTTATCTCCACCTCGGCGCCCTCGATCCGGATGCTGGAGAGCTTCTGGCAGAGCCTGGCGTTCTCCTCGGTGGAGATCCTTCCGGCCCGCCGGTCGGTTATGACGCCGTTCTCCACCGTGCAGAAGTTGACCCGGGCGGCCAGGTCGTCCGGGGTGAGCTCCATTCCCACCCCCACGGCGGAGAGGACTCCCCGCCCCACATCCCACTCCAGGGGGTCGTATCCGAACAGGGCAAGGTGGCCCGGCCCGGAGCCAGGGGTGATACCCGGGCCCACCGCGTGCACGAGCCCGCAGATGGAGTCGCTGGCGAGCTGGTCGAGGTTCGGGGTGCGCGCCGTCTCCAGCTCAGTCAGGCCCGTCTCCGGGTGCGGTAAGCCCCCGAGCCCGTCCATCACCAGGAGGATCATCTTGGATTCGCTCCGGCCGGCAAGGCGAGATATGACGTCTTTTTCCGTCTTTTCGATCATGACCGTGACCTCCCGAGGCTCATCCTTCTTGGCCTGCTATCTCCGAAGCGGCCTATTTCGCCCCTTCGGGTTTCTCTCTTCCTTTGCTGGCAGCTATTTCCAGCGCTTTTCTTTCCAACGACTGGGTGTATTCCTCCCAGTCGGACAAGTCCTCTCTCGAGGCCCTGTAGAGCTCGAAACGACAGGTGGGTGCACCCGCCGGTATGGTGCTGGTGAACCGGACCTGCCAATCCCCCAGGAGCCCCCTCTCCTTGAGGGCCTCGAGCATTCCCTGGACCAGGTAGCGTTGTACCCGGCAGTCGAAGGCGGAATACACGTCCTGGTGGGGACACCAGAGGATCTCGAAGCTCACCCTGTCCTCCGATTCGATGCGGGGTCTCTCCAGGGATGCGTAGACAATACAGTTGATGACGGTGGCGCAGAAGCTGGCCAGCTCAGCCTGGGAGAGGTCGGCAGGGATTTCCACTCCCTCGATGATCTGGCTTCCGATCTCCTTCCCGACCTCCACCAGGGCGCGGGCCACCGCCGCCTGTCCCATCTCGCCCAGCCGCGCCTCGCATTCATCCAGGATGCGCACCACGGCCCGGGCTTGCATGGTGCCCCATATCCAGAGCACCGCCGGGTCGAAATCCTCCCTGGCGAGGACCTTTTCCCTAAGCCTGCGGAGTCCCTCGGCGTACGGCCAGTTGAAGTTGAACTTCTGCCAGCCCTCTTCATCCCGCTGGTAATGGGACATCGTGCCTCCTTCCCCGGGGTCGGTATTCCGATCTTTCAATTGAAAAGGCCCGATCATCAAGAAGACCTAAGCGGCGTTTTAAGATGGCTGACGCGAGGTGCCCGATTCCCGTCGATTTCCCCGCCGCTTGGAAAATTATAATCCAGTGTTAGCCCGGCTGTGCCTTTCGACAATAAAGGCAAAGAGTATTAGCCCGGTTGCCCTCCGACACTAATGGCAAAGGCCAAGGATGGATCATCTTTTCGTCGAATAAAGGGCACATCATTCCTACGAGCTCTCCTCGCGTTGGACGATCTTTTAGAATAGATGCATGGAGCATGAAAAACGGATCTGAAGTGACATCCTCGTTGGCGATTTTGTTCGTGGACGGTGCCGGAGAAGCCTGGCGGGAGAATCTGTTGCGGAGGAGATCTGTGCTGAAGACCCGATTCCCGTTCGGTGACCTGTACAACTCTATCGTCCAGGGCGGAGGCTGTCGGGATACGATGATGTTGGCTTCCGGTTGAGCTATCGGCGGGCGGAGAGGCCGGAAAATTCGCTGTAAGGGGAGTTCGCCAGCATGGGAAAAGCGTGGCGGCGTGGCGCGAGATGGTTTCCGGTCAGCAAGCGGGAACTCGTCCTGCTGGCAGCGCTGCTCCTTCTCACCGTCCCCTTGCAGCTGCTGGTGCAGTGGAAGGTGATTACAGGGATACCGCCGGAGGGAGCCCATGCCCACGCCCATGTCCATGAGCATGAGGTCGGAGGCGAGCACTCCCACGAGGAGGGGGAGCACGGGGAAGAGGACCACGGGGAAGAAGATCTCGGGGGCAACCTCATCCCCAATTACGGGTTCGAGGTGGGAACCAGGGAACAGGCCTGGGGATGGCATCCCAGGGTCAACGGTTCATCCGTGGTCTTCCGCGACGAGAAGGTGAGGCGTCGCGGGACTGCCAGCGGGGCGGTGGCCGGCGAGGCGGTGTCCTCGGGCCCCTCGGGATGGGCTTTTTCCCTTCCCGTGATCCCGCGCGGGCGGGGGCTTCTCCTTCGGGGCTTCGTCCTCTCCCGATTGGAACGGGGCGGCGCCTATTTCCTCTTCAGGGCCTCGCGTCATCTCGAGAACGGTGAAGTGGTCCCGCTGGTGGAGGCCTCTCGTGTCCAGGACGAGTCCCTTTACGACTGGGAGGAGATGTCGCTCGCGGCCGCCGTGCCCCCGGACGCTGACCTGGTGGAGGTGGAAGTCGGGATGTACGGCCTGGGAAAGGCGTGGTTTGACGACCTTTCCCTCGAAGTGGTGGAGGCCCCCGAACTGCCCGTGGGCACGAACGTGATTGCCAACCCATCCTTCGAGGACGGCCTCGAGGGTTGGCTTCCCTTCGGCAAGAGGGGAGAGGGGGACGGTCTGTCCGTCGAGGGCATCCCTGGAAGGCGTTCCTTGGTGCTCCGTTCGGACGGGGGCAAGGCCTGGGGAGTATGCCAAGGCCTGTCCGAGCTGCCGAGCAGCGGAAAAATCGGGATAGAGATCAGGGCGGGGTCGCAGCTCGAAGATGGAAAGGCTTACCTGGACCTCTTCGTCTTCTATCCCCGGGGACCGAGGCTGGTGAGAGTGGGAGAACTGGCGGGCGCCGGAGGTGTGCGGACCTTCAAGGCTGAGGTCCCGCTGGAGGAAGGCCCGCGAGGAGCCTGGGTGGGGCTGGCGGTCGACGGGAGGGGCGCGCTTTGGGTGGAAGAAGTCAAGCTCACTCTCGATGTCGGTGGGTGAGCCCAGGAGACACTCGGCGATACGGCCGAGTTTGGCGATGCGGCCGAGCGCGGTCCCTTCAGGCGGAACCAGCGAGCTTCTCCAATAGATAAAGGTCCCTTTCCCTGCCGAGGGCTATCACCAGGTCCCCGGCATCCAGCTTCGTGTCCCGGTCGGGATTGGTGTTGAAGCTCCCGTCCCGGGCCTTGCGCACCGCCACGATGAGGGCCCCCGTCCTGGCCTTTATGTCCATCTCCCCGATGCTCTTTCCCGCGAGGGGCGAGCCCTCCTGCACCAGCAGCTCTTCCATGCGGTACTCTATCTCGCCGCCCTGCGTCACCAGGTCGAGGTAGTCGCAGACTCCCGGTTTCAGGAGGAAATTGGCCATCCTCTTGCCGCTCAGGGTGTAGGGGGAGATTATCTTGTCCGCGCCGGCGTAACGCAGCTTCTCCACCGATTCGGGGTTCACGCAGCGGGCCACGATCACCAGGTCGCGGTTGAGGAATCTCGCGGTCAGGGAGGTGAGCAGGTTGTTGGCGTCGCTGTCGAGCGCGCATACCAGCCCCCGGGCTCTTTTCACTCCCGCTTCTTCCAGCGTCGCAGAGAGCGTCGCGTCGCCCTGGATCGCCAGGTAGCCCTTCTCCACGGCTTCCGCGTAGCGCGTGGGGTCCTGTTCCACCAGGACGAAGTCCGTTCCTGCCTGGTCCAGGGTGTCGCAGACCACCTCTCCCACCCTTCCATAGCCACACACGACTATGTGATCGGAGAGCCTCCTTATCCTCAGGTCCATCCTTCTCCTCCCCAGCGTCTCTCCCAGCGCCTCCAGGAAAGTGTATTCGATCAAGTTGGATATGAGGAAGAATAGAGAGCTGACGCCCACGATGATGATGGAGATGGTGTGGGCCCTGCCCCCGGTGCCCAGTTCCTTCACCTCCCGGAAGCCGACGGTGAAGACCGTGATGACCGTCATGTAGAAGGCGTCGGCGAAGGGCATGTCCTCCAGGAGCATGTAGCCGAGGGGGCCCAGCACGAAGAGGATGAGGATGACGATGCCCAGGGCCAGGAGGGCCCTGCGCCTTATCTTCTCCCTCTCGTTACCCGAAGCCCTGCCGCCCATGTCGTCAGGATTTCCAGCTCAAGGCCTACCAGGCCTGTTGCCTGCGCTTGTCACGGACCTTTCAGGGATGTCCCGTAAAACCCGAATATACGGTTCCGCTGACCCAGTCCGCAGCACGTGCACCGTGGTCGCCCGCCGGATCTCCTCGCCGCCTTTCCGTTTCGGTGGGCCCTTGCCCGAGGCGCCATGGCTTTGGCCGGCGTGCCCAATCTGGACACGTCTTCTCCCGGGGTCAAAGCATGTCCCTGGCTCACCTCCCCGGCGATAAGTCTTGCCCGGCAAGGCCTGCCTTTTATATCCCGATCAGGAAGGGATTTGTTCTCTTTTCCCATCCCACCACCGTGGAATCCATGTGGCCGGGGTATATCCTGGTGTCGCTGGGAAGGGTGAACACCTTCTCCTTGACCGATTGGACCAGGGTCCGCATGGAGCCGCCCGGGAAATCAGTGCGGCCCACCGAGCCCCGGAATATGAGGTCGCCCGCGAAAAGGGCTCCGTCGACCAGGTAACAGACGCTCCCCTCGGAGTGCCCGGGAGTGTGCAGCACGCGGAACTCCATCCCCGCCAGTTCCAATACCTGTCCTTCTTCCACCTCCCTTATGTTCTCCGGGATCTCGAGGTTCTCCAGGCCCAGCATGCGGAGGAAGAGGGGCGGGATGTTCTTTATGAGGGCGATGTCCGCCGGGTGCATGTAAGCTTCTACCCCGGTTGCATCCAGGATCTCCTTGAGGCTGAGCAGGTGATCCGGATGACCGTGGGTTACAAGCACCGCCACGAGCTCGAGGCCGTTCTTCTCGAGGTGATCCAGGACCTTGGAGGCGGGAACTCCCGCGTCCACCAGGACCGCTTTCTTCTCCTCCTCGTTGACCACGAGGTAGGTGTTGCTGCCGAAGGAGTAATCGGTGAAAGTGACGATCTGCAAGCTCCTCACCTCTCTCGAAGGGTTCCGAAATCCTGACCGGATGAGGGTGCACGCCCTGGGATCGTCATCATCTCCAGGAGTGGGCCCCACCTCATCCTGGGGGAATTATAGAGCATGAGCAGGCGTAAGGGCATGAGGGATTACTTGGGCTCGGGCTAGAGGAGAAAAGTGGGGGAAAGGCGCGGGACCAGCACGAGGGGATACCTACTGGAAATGGGGTAACACGTGGGACGTTCTCCTGGTGTGGTGGAGCAGAGAGAGCCGGGGTTTGGGAAGAATCTTGAAGGACGGCGGGTGATCGTCTCCGACCCTGATCGTGCATTCAAGAAAATAGTGCGAAGGTTGACAAGACAAAAGCCTTTAAAGATTTCATATTTCTTCCGAGAAATGAATGGGAGTTCGGAGCATGGGAGGGCAGATGTCCAAGATAAGGGTCCTCTATATCGACGACAGCGAGACCGCCCGCCGGGTGTTCTGCGACCTCCTCGAGATGGAAGGCATGGAGGTGGTCGCCACCGGCGATCCGGAGGAAGGACTCAGGTTGGCCCTGGAGAAAGCCCCGGACCTGGTGGTGGTGGACCTTCGCCTGGAGGAAAGGGACGGGTGCGAGGTGGTGAAGAGCCTCCGTTCCAACGAGAGGTTGCGGGATGTCCCCCTGGTGGCCCTGTCGGCCACCATAGCGGAGGAGGACCGGCGTCGCTGCGAGCCCTTCGTGGACGCCTTCCTCGACAAGGTGAGGGATTCATCGGAACTGGGGAAGAGGATACGGGATATCCTCTCCTCCTCGAATCCGCGCCGGATGGCTTCGGGTGAGACGGGCGGGGGAAGTGAGCGATCCGTCATCCCCGAGGATGCGAAGTCGGCCTTGGAGGCGCTGGAAAAGATCAGGGCGGCTATGTCCCACGACCTGCGCACGCCCCTCACGGTGATGATCAGCTATGCCCACACCGTGGCGGCGGGAAAGGTCGGACCGGTCAGCGAGAAACAGAAGGAGATGCTCCAGACCGTGGTGGATCACGGCTTCCAGATGGACGCCCTGATCGAGGAGATCGTCAAGATAGCCAGGAAAACCCTGGAAAAGTACGGGTACAGGAAAGAGGGCTGAGCGAGGCGCGCGAATAGCAAGCCGATCGTGGAACGATAAAATCTCCAGCCACGGGAATCTCCTTGGCGTCGCCCACCAGGTGGACCTCCATCCCGGCCCTCTTCAGCTCCTCGTAGAGCCTCTGCTCCGGGCAGGACCCCACGGCTATGATCACGGTGTCCGCGGGTATCGATTCCTCGCGGCCCTCGATCTCGACCACCACCCGGTCGTCCTCGATGCGCTTCGCCCGGGCGTTCCTCTTGATCTCGATCCCCAGGTTGCGCATGTCCTGCAGGAGGCTCCAGCGGGTGGATAGCCCCACGTCGCGGCACACCTTGTCCATCATCTCCACCACGGTGACCTTCTTCGCGCCCCGGGTGCAGAGCTCCTTTAGGGTCTCGACGTCCTCCCCCCGGTTCATGAGCAGGAAGTGGAGGGTCTCGGGGGATATGGTGCCGATGCTCGCCACGTACATGGCGGTCTCGGAACCCACGGCGCCTCCCCCGATGATCACCACCTCCTTGCCCTCGGGGTCTGACTCCCCGCTAAGAACGTCCCAGGCCATCAGCACGTGGGGCTTGTCGATGCCGGGGATGTTGGGGACTACCTGGTTGGCCCCGGTGGCCACCACCACCGCGTCGTAGCCCTCCGATAGAAGGGTGTCGGCGTCTACCTCGGTCTCGAGGTGCACCTCCACGCCGGCGGCGTCCAGCTGGCAGTCCAGGTCATCCACGGCGGTCCAGAACTCTTCCCTTCCCGGAGGCACGGCGGCGAGGTTAAGTTGTCCGCCCAGGAGGGAGGATCTCTCGTAGAGGGTCACGTTATGCCCACGCCGGGCGGCGGTTATAGCGGCCTTCATCCCCCCGGGCCCTCCTCCCACCACCGCTATGTTCCTCGGTTTTTCCACCGGTTTTTCCTCGAGCTCCAGCTCCCGACCCGCCCTCGGGTTCATGGTGCAGGTGACGGGCTGGAGGTAGAAGACGTTGTCGAAACAGCCCTGGTTGCAGGCGATGCAGTGGGTTATCTCCTCCAGCCGCCCCTCCATGGCCTTGAGGGGCATAAAGGGGTCGGCTATGAGGGCACGGGCCATGCCCACCATGTCGGCCAGGCCGAGGCGCAGAATCTCGTCGGCCACCATCACGTCGTTGATGCGGTTGCAGGCTATGACCGGTGCGTCGGTCAGCTTCTTCACGCCGGCGGCCAGGTACACGAGCCCGGCCCGAGGCACGGACATGGGGAGCTGGGGTACGCGGGTCTCGTGCCATCCGCCGGTCACGTTCACCAGGTCCACGCCGTGCTTTACCGCCTCGGCCGCGAAGCGGGCGTTCTCCCGGTTGGTGTTGCCTCCCTCCATGTAATCGTGGCCGGATATCCTCATCATCACGGGATAGTCCGGACCCACCGCCTTCCGGACCGCCTCCACCACCTCGAGGCCGAAGCGCATCCGGTTCTCGAAGGACCCGCCGTACTCGTCATCCCGGAGGTTGGTGATGGGAGAGAGGAACTGGTTTATGAGGTACCCCGCGCTGGCAAGGATCTCCACCAG
>JBBFMI010000090.1:0-7571 GCA_037478635.1 Candidatus Geothermincolales bacterium
CCCTTGTTGCCGAAGACCATGGCCTGCACGTTCACCGCCGTCCCCAGGTCCTCGGGGATGTCGTATTGCTTCCGGTAGGTCTTGGCCCTGGGATTGTCCCACGAGCGGAAGACCGCGCGGATGGCAAGATCCAGCTGCTCCATGGGGTCGGAAGGGAATTCTCTTCCCGCTTTCTCCCGCACTATCGCCTTGAACCGCTCCACCAGGTCCTTCCAATCGTCCGCCGAGAGGTCGACGTCCTGCTTGACCCCCCTCTCCGCCTTTTTCTTCTCGATCTCCTCCTCGAACAGAGACCGGTCCACCCCCATCACGATGTCGGCAAACATCTGGATGAAGCGGCGGTAAGCGTCGTAGGCGAACCTCTCATCGCCGGTCTGCTCGGCAAGGCCGCGCACCGACCTGTCGTTGAGTCCCAAGTTGAGGACGGTGTCCATCATGCCGGGCATGGAGATCTTGGCACCGGAGCGGACGGAGACCAGAAGCGGGTCTTTCTCGTCTCCCAGCTTCTTCCCCATCCTCTCCTCCAGGCGAGCGAGGTGCTCCCTTATCTCGTCCTCGAGCCCATCGGGATATCGGTTCTCCCGGGAATAGAAACGGCAGGCCTCGGTGGTGATGGTGAACCCAGGAGGAACCGGGAGCCCCAGCCTGGTCATCTCGGCCAGGTTGGAACCCTTGCCCCCCAGGAGATCCTTCATGGCCGCGTTCCCCTCGTCAAAGTCATATACGTACTTCACAGCCATAGGACTTCCTCCTTCCACGAGCCACCCTTCTTCCCATGATAACCAACGGAAAAGGAAACACCCGTCCCACATCAACCGGATACGAAGAATTATAACTTCGGACTATAGATTCTAATCTACCCAACTACGCGCAGTTGATATCGAAACCCCGAGAACCGGTGAGCGACCGGTCCGCTTTTCTATCCCTCGGTGACCACCCGGGAAAAATCGGCAAATTCGAGGTAAAGGGAGACCACCTCCTTGAGCAGGGCCAAGCGGTTTTCCCTCAACCTCTCGTCATCTCCCATCACGAATATCTCCGCGAAGAACCTGTCCACGTGGGGCGCGAGCTCCAGTAGGACTTCCAGGGCCTTCCCGTAATCCGACTCGTCCAGGTAACGGTGCAGGGGATCCTGGGACCACGTCAACCTCGAGTAGAGTTCTCG
The DNA here is from genome assembly GCA_037478635.1 of Candidatus Geothermincolales bacterium. Lineage (GTDB taxonomy): Bacteria > Actinomycetota > Geothermincolia > Geothermincolales > RBG-13-55-18 > JACVJK01. The sequence goes on from JBBFMI010000090.1 coordinate 1,166, forward strand.
TTCCGCTTCCTCCGCCAACAGGTTTTCGTCAAGCCTGGAGCCGGATCCCTGCCGGGAGAGGTTGTAACACCTCTCGAACCCCGTGTAGACCCTCTGGAGCCGCCCCTCCCTCCTCGCCTGCTCCAGGGCTAACAGCCTTCCCTCGGCATCGAGCAGGTCCCGGAGGACAAAAGGCAGGACGGCGTCCACGAGGTCGTAATCGTGGCCTTCGGCTATCATCGACTGGCGGAACCTCTGCAGGAAGAACTCCCTTACCCTTTCCAGGGTCTCGGCTGGATCTTCCAGCCCGAGTAGCTCGGCGGCTTTTTCGAAGACCTTCCCCAGGTCCAGGTGAAGCCCGGCAGCGCGGACGACCTGCATCACCCCCGCGGCCTGGCGTCGCAGGGCATAGGGATCCTCCGACCCCGAGGGCACCAGGCCCACGGAAAAACACCCCACCAGGTTGTCGGCCTTCTCGGCCAGGGACAAGACGGCACCGGTCCTGGTCACGGGAAGACGGTCTCCCGACCAACGGGGGAGATAGTGCTCCTCTATGGCCTGGGCCACTTCCTCGTCCTCCCCACCCCGAGAGGCGTAGATCCTTCCCATGACCCCCTGCAAGGAGGGGAATTCCACCACCATCGAAGTGACCAGATCGGCTTTACACAGAAGACCCGCCCTGGTCGACCTTCTCACGGTATCCTCGTCCAGGTGCGCCCTCTCCGCGATGAACGCGGCCAGGCGGGAGAGGCGATGGGACTTGTCGTACAGGGTGCCCAGCTTGGCCTGCCACACCACGTGCCGGAGATCCTCCAGTCTCTCCTCGAGGGACCTCTTGCCATCCTCCTGGAAAAAGAAGGTAGCATCTTCCAGCCTGGCCTTCAGCACCCTCTCGTTGCCAGCCTTGATCACATCGTTGAAGGCCGGATCCCCGTTGTGCACGAACAAGAAAGCCGGCGCCACCTGGCCCTCCCGGGTCAGGGTGGGGAAATACCTCTGGTGTTCCTGCATGGCGGTGAAGAGGACCTCCCGGGGAAGCCCGAGGTACTTACGGTCGAACTCTCCCAGCGTGACGGTGGGAAATTCCACCAGGTCCACGACCTCGTCGAACGTCTCGGGGGCGGGAACTGGCACCAAACCCGCGGCGGAGGCCGCCCTCTCCATGCCTTCCCTTACCGCCTCCCTTCTTTCTTCCTGGTCGGCAAGGATGCCCGCCTGCCGCAGGGCTTCCAGGTATTCCCGCGGATGGGCCAGGACTATGGTGGGAGGCCCAATAAACCTTCTCCCCCTGGTGACGTTGCCCGCCCGTATTCCTTCGAACTCGAATTCAAGGACCTTCTCCCCGTAAAGGGCCACCAGCCAGCGGACCGGGCGGGCAAAACGGAATTCCCTGTCGCCCCATCGCATGGACTTGCGGAAATTGAAAGAGCGGAGCAACTCCTCCAAGAGGCGGGGGAGTATCTCCAAAGTAGGCTTTCCTTCCTCCCTCACGACGGCGAAGACGAATTCTCCTTTCTCCGTGTTGCGGACCTGGAGGTCTTCCACCCTTACGCCCCGGGACCTGGCGAAACCCTCTGCGGCCTTGGTGGGACGGCCCTGTTCGTCGAAGGCGGCGGCCCTCGAGGGCCCCTTTATCTCCCTGATCTCGTCCTTCTGCCTTTCAGAGAGCCCAGAGACGTAAAGCGCGAGCCTCCTCGGCGTGGAATATATTTCCAGGGAATCGTACTCCAGCCTCTCCCGGGAGAAGACGGCGATGGCGTTCTCCCTCAACTGCTTCCTTCCGTCCTGGACCGCACCCCAGGGGAGTTCCTCGGTGCCGATCTCGAAGAGCAGGTCCTCCGCCATTCAGACACTCCCCCCTTTCCCGGCCAGCAAAGGGAAGCCCATCTCCTCTCTCTGACGCACGTAGGCGGAGGCTACGGCCCGGGCTATCTCCCTCACCCGGGCGATGTAGCCGGTCCGCTCGGTCACGCTTATCACGCCCCGGGCATCGAGGAGATTGAAGAGATGGGAACATTTGAGCACGCAGTCGTATGCGGGAAGCACCAGTCCCCTTTCCAGGAGCCGCTTACATTCCTTCTCGTAATCGTCGAAATGTCGGAATATCTTCTGGGTATCCGCCTCTTCGAAGCAATATCTACTCCACTCCACCTCAGATTGCCTCTGGATCTCCCCGTAAGTCAGCTCCTCGTTCCAGCGCAGGTCGAAAACGTTGTCCACGCCCTGAACGTACATGGCCAACCTCTCCATGCCGTAGGTGAGCTCCACCGACACGGGACGGCAATCCAGGGACCCCACCTGTTGGAAATAGGTGAACTGGGTGATCTCCATGCCATCGAGCCATACCTCCCATCCCAGGCCCCAGGCGCCCAGGGTGGGCGATTCCCAGTCGTCCTCCACGAAACGGATGTCGTGCTCGGCCGGATTGATCCCCAGCGCCTCGAGAGAGGCGAGATAGATGTCCTGAACGTCATCGGGGGAAGGCTTGAGGATCACCTGGAACTGGGTATGCTGGTGGAGACGGTTCGGGTTCTCTCCATACCTCCCGTCGGTCGGCCTCCGGGACGGCTCGACGTAGGCCACCTTCCACGGCTCGGGACCCAGGGATCTCAGGAAAGTGGCAGGGTTAAAGGTCCCAGCGCCCACCTCCACGTCGTAGGGCTGGACCAGGACGCAACCGTAATCCGTCCAGTACCTCTGGAGAGCCATGATCATATCCTGGAAGAACATGGCCTGACATCTCCCTTCTTTCCGGAAAGACCGGCTCTATCGAACGTTTGTCACGGTGGAGATTGCCCGCCGCGGACCGAAATGGCCGGGCGCGGAGTGCCTACGGCATCTTTCCGCCTATTCTACCAAAAGTCCTCAGAATCCCCGGAAGGGTTCAGCCTGGGTAGGCGGGGCGACTTTCACCTCCATCCCGAACTCGGGGAAGAGAACGTGCATCCGCAATCTCATGCTGGGGGGAAGGGTTATCATGCCGCCCAGTTTCACTGGTCCCTCCAGCTTTACCTCCATCTCCAGGTCCATCTCTCTTAAAACTTTGTCCACCTTCCCAACCCCGATCCTGATCACGGGGTCCGCCTCCTCCAGCCACGACGAGATCTCAGACGGATCCCGGCCAACGGCCTCCGCAATCCCCCGGAGATCTTCCCTCTCGGCGAGCGTTCGGTAGTCGAAGTTCAGGTCGAGATACAAAACCCCGTGCTGCCCGGCCCGCCCCTCGCCCGCCGGCACCGCTTCCGCGGCAGAGAGGAGCCCGGGTAACTTGAAGAGGACTTCCATGGCCATCCTGAAGTTGTCCAGGTCGAATAGCCCCTTTCCTTCCTGCGAAAGGTAAAACCACTTCCCGCCCCACTGGAAGTAGGCCTCGCCCCCCACATACCGGGCCATGAGTTCCATGCCCAGAACCGTCATCCTGGCCTCCATGGCCCTGGCCGCGGTATCCAACCAGAGGTCGCCCTGGAAGGGATAGGAACTTTTCTTGTCGTCTTCCTCCGGGGAGACCTCGCCCTCCACCTGGGCATGGACTGTCGGCGTCTCGGCCAGGGCGCTCGCGGCCGCCTGAAAGGCCTCCAGGGGGTCCTCCTTTCCCCCGCCACAGCCGAAATGCGTGAGGCAGATAGATACGGACAAAAGCACCGCAACGGCGATCGTTCTCGTGATCCCACCGATCTTCGATCGACTCCAGCGCATGATCACCACCCCTGGGGACGCCTGACCTAATCAGGATGAAGCGACCGGTTGCGGCCTTTCTATGTTCACCTCCACGTTGTAGGAGGGGAAATAAAGGGTCATCACCAGGCGGATGGTGAAGGGAGGGTTCTTCTCGTCCCCCGGCTCCTGGAGTTCCACGCTGTAGTGGGTCTTCCTCAGCACCAGGTATTCCTTGTCGATCCAGTACTCGTAGTTAACGGAAGCGCCGCGAAGCCTCTCCCTCAGCTCTTTCAACTTCTCGGTGGCTTCCTCGTCCAGGGTTCCCTCCGGGAAAACCATGTTGAGGAAGTTCTCGTTCTGGAGGATGGTGTCAAAATCTGGCACCAGGGATATGTGGTAGCAATCCCGCTCCCCCACCGGCTCGTCCGCCATGCGGGTGATCCTCTGGAAGTTGTTTATGTACTCGGACGCATCCCGGGTCAGTTCGGCGATGCTGGGGAAGGTGAACTGGGTGGAGGAAGGCATCTCGTACCACTTATCCCTGCCCGCAGGCCTGAAATATGGCTTGCCCTGGTAGAGAACGTAGTCGAACTCGGTCTCGAAGGCGGGCCAGGTAATGTGCACCTTGGCATTGCCGCTGGAGGCCTCGTATTGGCCTTCCCCCTCCAGCCTGACCTCGCTGGTATAAGTCTTTCCCCCGTAAGGCGGTATCACCAACGAGTACTCAAAGGTGTAGGAGAGGGTCTTTGCCTCATCGGTTGTCTTCAGGGCCTCGAGCATGATCTTTTCCGGGGTGGCGTTCTCCGGGAGCTCTCTCTTCAATAACCCCTCTCCCGAGCCCTTTCCGCAGGAGAGGCAGGAGACGCACAACCCCACCACGAGGATCAAGCTGACGCATAACCGCAAAAGGCCTTTAATGGAAAAAACTTCCTTTTTAGCCATCCTTCCCCTTCCTTGACCGTGTCCTTTTACCCGTTTCAAACCCACCTGACCGCTGTGACGCGCCATAAAGATAGCACAGGGAAGTGACGGATTCCACGGAAAGGGATTCCCCGGGAGATCTCGCGAGGACCGGACGACCTCTCAGTCCTCCTCCGTCATCCCGGTCATCTCGCGCAGGAGCTCGAGGTCCTCCCGGCTGGCAGCGTCTTTCTCCATCCCGTAGATGCGCGGGGTCATCAGGGCGAGGAAGGCCTTCACCACCTGTGGATCGAACTGGGAACCGGCGCAGCCATAAAGCTCCCTCAGCGCCTCCTTGGCCTCCATGGTGGTCCTGTACGTCCTCCAGGAAGTCATGGCCACGAAGGCATCGGCCACGCTGAGGATCCTTGACCCCAGGGGTATCTCTTCCCCGGTCAATCCCTCCGGATACCCGCTACCATCCCACCACTCGTGATGGGAACGGACCAGGGATAGAACGTGGGAGTCAAACCCGTAAAGGGAAAGGAGGCGTTCGCTCATGAGTGGGTGCAGGCGGATCACCCTCAACTCCTCTTCCTCCAGCGCACCCGCTTCCTCCAGGTTTATTCCAAGCCTTTCCATCGCCTCCAGCATGCCCACATCCATGAAAGATGCGGCCGTGGTTATGGCCTCCTTTTCCCGCTCGTCCAGGCCCATCCTCTCGGCGATCAGGCCAGCGTAGTAGGCCACCCTTCTCCAGTGGTCCCTCTTGGAGGGCATCTTCTCCTCGAGGAGGGAGACCATCTCCTCGGGGCCTCTTTCCTTTCCGTCCAACCTCATCACCTTCCCACCAAGTCTCTCGACCGTGGCCTGACTTCGAGAGATGGTCTTCAAAAGGCGGTCAAAATCCACCCCTTCATGCCCTATCCGACGAGGGCATCACGCCTTTCGACCGAACCCCTCCCAAAAACGAGTGTCGACCTATCCCCTTTAATCGAAAAACCTCGGTCCCTCCTTGAGCCCCCGGTGTACAGATGAAGGCACCCACGTCCTGTCGACCTCGACGACGTGGATCACCTTCCATCCCCTGTCCTGCAAGGCCGCCGATATGAAGCGGCGGTGACACCTCCAGGGAAAGCGCTCGGCGCAAACCACCGCCGTCCTCGATCTCCGTGCCACTTCCTCCAACCTCTCGAGACCCAACCTGAAACCCTCCGTGGCCATGTAGGCGAGATAGCCGCCCTTCCTGTAACCTCCCAACTCCCTTCCGAGCCACACGTAATCGAAACCGGCTTCCTTCAGCCCTGCCTCAAGGTTTTCCTTTCGGAAATGAGGAAATCTCCTGCTGGTGGGAAAGGAGCGCACGTCGCAGACCAGCTCCACCCGGAACTCCTTCAAGAGGCGCAGGAACTCTTCCAGGGTCCTACTCCCCGTCCCCAGGGTGTAGATGACCCCTACCTCTTCCTCAGGCTCCTTCTTTTCCACGCCGAATCACCGCCACGACTGGAGCGCAAAACGGTGGGCGGCACGACCCCTGAAAAAACGAAGCGGGAGAGGTTCAACCTTTCCCGTCCGCTCCCGACAACTTCTCGGCGGCCTTCTTGACGATCTCCCTCTCGGTGCGGTAGCTCAAGACCTCGGCCGCCCTCTCCAGGGGAACCCATTCCACCCCCTCCACCTCCCAATCGTGGTCCTCGTCCCTCCCTCCCGTCCAGCGCATGAGGTAGAAGTGCACGAGCTTGAAATACCGCGTGTCCTCTTCCTTGGAATAGTAATAATATTTCACGTAACCCAGGGAATCCACCACCTCGCCTCGCATCCCCGTCTCCTCTTCCACCTCCCGCAGGGCGGCCTCCATGGGGTCTTCTCC
>JBBFMI010000091.1:0-7561 GCA_037478635.1 Candidatus Geothermincolales bacterium
CCTGGATGCCATACCCCTGTGCTCGGCCGGGGAGGCGAAACTGGAGCCGGTGGGGGAAAGGCCGGAGGAGTGAGCCCGGGCGCGACTGAAGGAGGATCGCGGAAGAGGACGGGGGCCTTCCGGGAGCGGAGATCAAGGGTTTCGAAGGGGAGGGGGCGCGAGGGGACTTTCCGTCGGAGATGCGACAGATGGGCGGTCAGGCCATCTCTTTCGGAGAGGGGCTGTAACCTTGGGCCCCGGGTTTTGTTTTAACTATGCGAAGGCTGGCTCGCCGGATTCGGCGGGGGATGGCGACAACTTGAAGGGGGAAAGCACGTGAATGCGGAAAGGAGGCGATTTCATGAGGAAACCTAAAAGCGTGTGGGAGGGAATAGAGAAAGGAGTGCACGAATCCCGAAGGGGACTCACCATATACGAAGAGCACAACGTCCACCATTACTATCCCCACGAGGTCGTCCGCCTGGCCGCCCAGTATGCCATCGGCCTCAGGAGGCTCGGGGTGAGGCCGGGTGACAGGGTGGGGATCGTCGCCCAGACCACCCCCTCGGTGGCGGGGGTGTTCCTCGGTTGTTGGGCCCTGGGCGCGGTGGCCGTGCCGTTGCCTCTTCCCATGAGGGCGGTGGACCCCCAGGCATTCCTGGAACAGAGCCGGAAGAGGCTGGAGAAGGTGGAAGCCAAGCTGGTGGCGATGCCCGGCGAGTGGCTTTCCCTGGCCGACATGGGAGAGGACATACCATCGGTGGCGGCGGAGGAGATCCCGAGCGAAGGGCACTTCGAAGAGCCTCCCAGCGGCCCGGAGGACGTGGCCCTGGTGCAGTTCACCTCCGGCTCCACCAGTGAGCCCCGCGGGGTGGTGCTCACCCACGGGGCGATAATGGCCAATTCCAGGGCCATAGTGAAGCGCCTGAAGGCGGGCCCCAGGGACACGGTGGTCTCCTGGATGCCCCTCTACCACGATATGGGACTCATCGGCTTCTTCATAACCGCCCTCTATGCGGGCTGCACGTTGGTGCTTTTCTCGCCCCAGAAGTTCGTTTCCGATCCCGGTTTCTGGCTCTGGACCATGAGCGAGCACAGGGCCACCATCACCGGGGGCCCCAACTTCTCCTACGCGCTGGCGGCCAAGGCCATGGACACGCCGCGGGCGGAGGGCCTGGACCTTTCGACCCTGCGGCTGGCCCTCAACGGTGCCGAGCCGGTGGACCCCACGGCCCTGGGGGATTTCGTCCGGAAGGGCGCGGAGTTCGGCATGAGGCCGGAGGTGGCTTACCCGGTCTACGGACTGGCCGAGGCGACCTTGGCCGTGACCTTCCCGAAGCCAGGGGAGATGTTCAAGGTGGACCACGTTTCCCGGGAGGCCATAGAGCTGGAAGGATATGCCAAACCCTGTACCGAGGAGGACGAGGGGTCTCGCACCCTCGTCTGCCTGGGAACCCCCCTCGAGGGCATGGAGGTCGCCATCTTCAAGGAGGACGGGACCTGGGGGAAGGAGAGGGAGGTCGGCGAGGTCTGCGTCAAGGGACCTTCCCTCATGTCCGGTTACTGGGGCGACCCCGCCTCCACCGCCGAGGCCCTCAGGGGAGGCTGGCTGCACACCGGTGACCTGGGGTACCTGGCCCGGGGAGAGCTCTACCTGGTGGGCAGGATCAAGGACATGGTCATCGTGGGCGGCCGCAACCTCTTCGCCGAGGACGTGGAGAAGTGCGCCGAGGACGTGGAAGGGGTCCGAAAGGGGAACGCGGTGGCCTTCGGCGTCACCACCCGGCGGGGAAAGGAGAGGTTGGTGCTGGTGGGCGAGACCCGGCTGACCTGCAAGGAAAAGGCCAGGCAGGTGGCCGAGGCGGTGGCCAAGGCCGTGAGGGATAAGATAGGGGTGCCCGTGAGGGAGGTGGTCCTGGTGCCGGCGGGGACCCTTCCCAAGACCTCCAGCGGCAAGAAGAGGCGTTTCCTCTGCAAGCACCTGTACCTTTCCGACAGGTTGGAGGCGGTGGCCCGGAGCGGGGCCCGGATCACGGGACCGGAATCCTGAGGACCGGGACTTTGCGGTTGTCGGGGGCGTCACGGGGCGCCCCCTTTTGTTGTCCCCGCGGCGCGAAGCCCAGGATGGTTAACTCGTGGGTGGTATATCCGGTCAGGCCTTGACCGGAGGAAGGAGGCGGTGATGGCCAGGTCCATGGACCATTGGCCGGTTCAGCGGAACGGGTTGACGCCCCGTTCCACCGCGATGCGGGTGAAGGTCTCCACCACGTTGGCGGGGGGCTCGCCCGCCTCCTCCTTCATTTCCAGCCGAAGGGCGCCCTGGGGGCAGGTGGGGACGCACAGCCCGCAACCTATGCACCTCTCCACCAGGACCTTCACGCCGTTTCCCTCCTCGACCAGCGCCTCCATCTGGCACCTCTCCAGACAGGTGCCGCACGCTACGCAGGCCCCGGCATCCACCACGACCCGGTACCTGGTCAGGACTTTCTCCGCCGGCCTCTCCATGGCCTTGAGGGACCTGAGGACCCCGCAGCAGCATCCGCAGCAGCAGCACATGTTGAGGAGTTGAACGGCGTTGTTGGGAAAGAGTACCAGCGCGTGTTCCTCCGCCAGATCCAGGATGCGAAGGGCCTCGTCCAGGCTGACCTGCCGCGCGATGCCGTTTTCCAGGTAGTAGCGGGCGCTCGCCCCGAAGACGAAGCAGGCTTCCTCCGGCTTATCGCAGCCCTTTCCCAGTATCTTCATCTCCCTGCGGCAGATGCAGGGAGCCACGGCTATCAGATCCTGTTCGGCCAGAAGCTCCCTGATGCGGTCATAGGTGGCGACTTTCTGCGTGTCGTCCACCGCCTCCTGCACGGGGACCACCCGGAACTGGCTGGTCTTCAGGCCCTCCCATACCCTCCGGATGTAAGGGAGATATTCCTCCATCATCTCGGCCAGCTCCCGGTCCAGGTTCCCCACCTGGAACTCGTATATCCCCACCACGAACTGGATGGCCATGTAATAGGCGTCGTCGCCCCGGCGGTGGCGGTAGATCAAACCCTTGGAGGCCATCCTCTCGAGCATGGCCTCCGTCTCCGCCAGTTCCCTACCCATCCTCTCGGCGATGGTAGCCGGGGGTTCCGGGAAGGGCTTCAGGTGCAAGAGCACCTCCGCCTCCTCTGGCGAGAAGAGCTTCCTCAGGATCCTGAGCTCGACCCCGCTGGGGGTGGAGGGAAAGCCGCCCGGCAGCTGGTCGAGGAAATCCCTGAGCTCAAGATAGATATCGCCGCTGGTCGAACCTTCCATCTCGTCCTCCTTTCGGTCCCCCTCGGGGGAGTTCCCGGGTCCGCCGAGGGAAAGATCCACGATCCCAATGGGGAAAACGCGTCACGTTGCCTTTGAACTCGCCACGCCGCCAAGGGACGGTGCGCGCGTGCGTTCCTCGTCCGTGCCATCCTTTGTCCGCCGATGTCCAGGGGAGTCGCCCCTCCGTGCCGGCGCCGGGGCGGGCGCAAGCGCTCGAGGGATAAAAGCGAAGGGCCCTACGATGGACATCACCGCATCCTTTCCATGAAACCCTCCAGTTTCCCCTGGTCCGCCAGGATCCGCATCCCCATCTCGCCGGTGGTCCTGGGAGGCTCCGGCACGTGCACGCCCCTTTCGAGCCTGAGCGCCCGGGAGGGACACCCGGTGACGCAGAGGCCGCACCCTATGCACTTATCCCGGTCGAACGCGGGCAATCCCTCCACCAAGGTCACCGCCTGCACGGGACACCTTTCCTCGGCGCACGTGGCGCACCCGCTGCAGGCGTCCTCGTCGAGCACGGGCGTGAAGGCGGAACGGGTGTAGACGTTGCGGTTTCCCCAGCGCAGGTTCGCCCTCAGCAGCCCGCAGCAGCAGGGGCAGCAGTTGCACACGAAGGTGAGCCTTTCCTGGGCGTTGTTGACCTGGTGCACCAGCCCGGCGCGGTCGAACTCCCGCAGCTTCTCTATCATCTCCTCCTTGGAGAGGTAGCGGCCGAAGCCCCTTTCCACCAGGAAAGTGCAGGTCTCGTCGAAAAGCATGCAGGCCTCCCGGGGCGCGTCGCATTTGTTCTCCAGTTCACGGCAGGCACACCGGGCGATGCCGGTGACCCTGGCCTTCTGGATCATCTCGTAGACCATCTCGTACGGAAGGACTCCCGGCCTGCTCTCCACCTCTTCCTGGATGGGGACGATACGGGAAAAACTGGTGGAGGGAGTGCCGAAGTTCCGGGAGAGCTTGGGGAGGTATTCCCTCCACAGGGCGTCGATGCGAGGTCGAAGCTCCGGCGGATAGCCTTTCATGTATGGGAATTCGAAGAGCCCAGGCATGACCGGGAGAAGGGCATATCCCCTTACGCCTTCCTTGTCGCGACAGAAGACCACTCCCTTGTCGGCCATGGATTCCAACCTTGCCCTGGTCTCCTCCAGGCCGATCCCGCAGCGCCGGGATACCTCTTCGGCGGGAAGGGGCCTGAAGCCGAGCCCCAGGGCCACCCGGGCTTCCTCCGGCGTGAACAGGATCTCCAGGATCTGGTAGATCTCGGGAGCGGGCGGGCACCCGCATGGGTGGAGATCCAGCAGTTTGCGGAGTTCTTCGTAAACCCCCTCTTCCATGTCCATCCTCCTCTCTCCTGCCCGCAGGGGTCCCTTTTACCGGTCGGACACTGATTGCCACTATCTTCCAATCACGTACCCAGAGGCATCGACCGGACATTGAAAATCGCCGGGTGGGATAGTCCCTCGGGAAAGTCGTACCGCGTGCCGCTCCCTCCCCTGCATCGCCTCCAGCCGCATTTCGCAGCGAAGGTGAAAAGACCGGACGGAGATAGTGGGTCCTCCCGCTTCACTCCTGGCTTCCTCCTCTCTTGGGCCCCGGCTGGTCTACGGGACCCCGTCTCATTTTCTCCACCTGTTCGAGGAGCATCCGGGCGCAGCGCCTCATGGGTTGCGGGTCCCGGGTGACCTTGCTCATCATGATGCCGCCCTCTATGGCGCTCACCGCGTAAGACGCGAAGGCGGACGGATCGAAGTCGGCGGGGAGTTCGCCGTTTTCTTTCATCTCGGCCAGCGGCTCGGCTATGAGGTCGGCCAGGATCTCAAAGGACCATGCCAACTTCTCCCTGAACCCCTCGTGCTGGTTGCTGAGCTCGAGGGCCAGGTTTCCGAGGATGCAGCCCCTGCAGCAGTCCGCTTCAATCACGATGCCCTGGAGTTCCTCCAGGGCTGCCTTCAGCCGCTCGGCCGGAGTGCTCCCGCGTTCCATGGCGGAGCGCAGGCGGCCCGCCACGTGGAGGGCGGCGTTCTCGATCACCGCGTAGCCCAGCTCCTCCTTGGAGGAGAAGTGGAAGTAGAAGCTGCCCTTGGTTATGCCGCTGGCCCGGATGACGTCGTCCACCGAGGTCCGGGAATAGCCCTTCTCGTACATGAGGAGGGTGGCGTGCCCCACGATTTTATTGCGGGTCCTTTCGCCGCGGGAACCTCCCCGGCCTCTTTCCTCCGGCCTGGACCCCGCTGATACGGTATCCTCAACCTTGCTTCTCCTTCCCACCGCGTTCCCTCCTGTTCCCGTTCCCGGGGGAAGAAAAGGGGGTCATCGGTCGCGTCCCTCGACCGCCCTTCATGCCTTAAGCCGCCTGGCGATGAATTCCTGCAGGTCGGGAGGGGGCGTCACGCTCTCGCGGGGGTGAAGCCGTATGGCTTCTCCCGCGCCGCAGGTGGGAGTGCAGACCCCGCACCCTATGCAGCGGGAGGGATCGACGACCGCCCTTTCCCCCTCCAACTCGACCGCTTTCACGGGGCACCTCTCCTCGCATACGCCGCAACCGATGCATTCTTCCTCCTCCACCCGGGCCACGTAACCCGAGGGGGAGACGGTTTCGAGACCGAGCTGCAACCGCGCCCGGAAGAAGGCGCAACAACAGGGACAGCAGTTGCAGATGGTCCTGAGATAGCCGTTCACGTTGTCGCACACGTGCACTAGGCCCTCTTCGGTGGCCTGCTTGAGCAGTTCCAGCGCCTCCTCCCTGGAGATGGGGCGGGCGAGGCCGTTTTCCACCAGGTAACGGGCGAGACTTCCGAAGTGCATGCACCTCTCGGTGGGATGGTCGCAACCTTCCCCGGTGAAGGAGGCTATCTGGCGGCAGGGGCAGTGACCCACCGCGAAATCCTCGACGTTGGAGAGCAGTTCGGGCAGGGCGTCGTAGGGGAGGACCTGGGATGGATCCTGGAGGGACTCGCCGATGGGCACGACCCTGATCAGGGGGAGTTCCCGGGCCAGCTCCTCGGCGAACCCCTGGTACAGGTATTCCTTCCAGAGAAGGGCCAGGCGACGTTTTTCGGGTGTGTCCTCCCCCTTCAGGAAGGGGACCTCCACCAGTCCCACCACCGTGGGGAGAAGACGGTAGGTCCTCCCTTTTCCCGGCTTGACCAGGGTCTCCACCGTGCCCCTGAGGGCCATGCCCTTGAGGATCTCCTCGAGCCGGCCCGCCTTTTCCGGCATCTCGGCCTGGAGTTCTTCCAGGGTCTTTCTGGCATATATTGGCAGATGCAGGGCGACTTCGGCCTCTTCTCCCGGGAAGAGGACCTGGAGGATCTCCAGGAGGGAAGGAGCCATGGGCGCCCCGTTGACCGCCCTGTCCAGGTGCTCCGCCAACCGGTGGTAGACGCCGTTTTCCATTTTTATCCTTCCTCCTTTTGTAAACCGGGACGTACCGATGAAGGGCGTGGTTATCTCCCTCGCTTTGCGCACGACGAGCTCTCCAAGCTCGCTTTGCTCCCCTCGCGGATGGATAGCTTGCGGTACCTCCTCGTCTTTCCGCGGTGGCGAAACCGCCCCCGTTCCTCGCTATCGGACAGGAAAAAGTAAAAATTATACCGACCAGTCGGTATAAATAATAATGTGTTTCGAGGGTTAGGTCAACGTCGCGGTGGAGGGCGTGGGGGACGGCTCAAAGGGTCCTGAAGGGAGCCACCGATTGGGAATGCGGGCCCGATGGGATTTGGCTCTCAGCCGCCCTTTCCATCTACCGGTATTGGCCTGGCCCTTTCCGATGGTGGCGTAATGGGCCCATCGCGTGGAGGAGGGTCTCCTCGCGTGATCAAGGGACTGGAGCTGCGGATCATGAAATGGGACCTCTGGTTAGAGTCCGGTTTTCCTGGGGACAGGAATGATGGGCATCTGGCTCGTGGGACAGCGGGAACCAAGGGCGGGGCTCCGGACAAGATGTGGATTTCACCTGGCAATCGTCTAACATCCACACCAAAAAAGAACCGAAGGCATTATTGTCGGTCGGGATCCATGAGCCGCGGTGGGCCCACGTGCCCGTCCAAAAGCTTCCCCTGGAGTTCACGCGCTGGTCGAGGGGGCCAGGCTCCTGGCCCGCCAGTAGATCCTCCCCACCAGGATCCCGAGCATCCCCGCGGCGTTCGGGAACAGGCGTCTTACGAGGTAAAAGGCGCGGCTGGGAAGGCCTGGAATGACCAGGAAGCGCCCCAGCTCCACGGCCCTCACCGTTTCCCGGGCGATCCTTTCCGGTGGGCTGCTGAACAGGGAGAGGAATCTTTCCACCCTTTTCCAG
>JBBFMI010000092.1:0-7493 GCA_037478635.1 Candidatus Geothermincolales bacterium
CGGAGACTGGGTGGGCCAGTTCATCTCCCACCTCTCCACCACCATGGTGCGGGACATCATCAACAACCTGGATCCCGCCTGGACCGCCCAGCTCTTCCGCGACCTCAACAACGAGACCACCCTCACCGTGCTGGGCAACATCGCCAACTCCACGGAGTTCACCGCCTTCGTGGACGCCCTGATCGGCAAACTCGACCCGACCATCCTGGCCGGAGTGGTCAACAACAACGGAGACTGGGTGGGCCAGTTCATCTCCCACCTCTCCACCACCATGGTGCGGGACATCATCAACAACCTGGATCCCGAATGGTGGGCCCAGTTGATGGACGATCTGAGGACGGGGGCCCTTGACTCCATAGCAACGCTGGCCAACGACCCCGCTACAGCAGCTTTCCTGAACGCTCTGCTTCCAAAACTCGACGCGGCTCAGCTCGCCGGGATCGTCAACAGCAACGGTATGTGGATAGAGGAATTGATGAACAACCTCGACCCCCAAGTTATTGCAAATATCGTTAACACCAACTCCTCCAGGGGTGTGGGGAATACCTTGATCGAAAGGCTACTTCCCGCCCTCAACTCCGACACCGCTGGAGCTGTGGCAAGGGGGCTGAACAACAGCGAGAGCTTCTTGAGCACCTTGCTCTCTTACCTTGAACCTTCGGTCCTCGCCTCGGCACTGAACGCCAACCAGTCCTTCCTGACGGGGATTGTGGGAAGCATTGACCCATCAGTCCTTGCCAACGCGATAAACGCCAACCAGGCGATGTTGACGAGCCTTTTGGGCTATCTAAATCCTTCCGTCCTAGCCAACGCCATAAATTCCAACTCCACATTCCTCAACAACCTGTTAGGCGCTCTCAATCCGGCTGTTATCGCGGGGGCGGTGAACGCCAACCAGGGCTTCGTAACGGCCCTCATCGGGAACTTGAATCCTCAGGTCTTGGCCAACGCCATCAACTCCAACGGGACCTTCATGACGAATCTCCTGGGTTATCTTAACGCCTCAGTTATTGCGGGGGCGGTCAACGCCAACCAGGCCTTCGTGACCAACATGCTGACCAACTTATCGCCTTCCGTACTGGCCAACGCCATCAACTCCAACTCCACTTTCCTTACCAACCTGATAACGGGGCTGGATGCGCAGGTGGTCGCCAACGTCATCAACTCCAACTCCGTGAGGGACTGGGTGAACAACCTGCTTTCGAGGTTGAACGCAGCCCAAGTGGCCTATATAGTCAACAACAACCAGTCATTCCTCACCAGCCTCGTATCGAACCTTAACCCGGCTGTGTTGGCGGGCGTGATCAATTCAAACCAGACCTTCCTGACCAACCTGATCTCCAATCTCAACGCCTCAGTTCTGGCCGGTGCCATCAACTCCAACCAGACCTTCCTGGTAAACCTCCTCGGCGCCCTGGACACCAACGTCCTGGCCGCTGCCGTGGCGAGCTCCAACGGCCAGAATTTCCTCACCAATCTGATACTCAACCTGGGCGGACCCAATTACAGCGCCAGGGGCCAGGCTATAGTTAACGCCTTGAACGCCACTGGGGTAGACCCCGACAACGACACGGCACCCATCACCTTCTTTGACCAGTTCATCCTCCGCATGCACACGGACCTCAACGTGCTTGGCCTCGGTCACCACATCAACTGCAAGATAGAGGGATTCGGATGGGACGCCAACGGTGGAGACCCGTACTGATACCGTTTGTCGGTTAAGGGGGCAGGAAAAGGTCCTGCCCCCTTTTTTATCGGTTTGCTCTCTATCGGGTTATAACTATGGGCGAGAACGAGCATGATGGGATCCGGAACCAAGGTTTTCCCTGGCGTTGGATGTTTATCGGAACAAGGCGATAATTAGAGGCGAGTAAAGACTTTTTCGGGTCAGATACTGGGAATGGAAGGACTGAAAAGCGCGGGGAAGAGAGAAATTTTCATTCTTCTCCTTTCCGCTGCCTTCTCGAGCTTTCTCCTCTGGCAGGGATGTGGCGGGGGTGGCGGGGCTGCCATCGACCAGGTGGACAGGCTTTTAGGGGAGGTAGCTGAGCGCCTCGAGAGGGTCTGGTCGACGGTAGACGCCTGGAAGGGTTTCGACTTCGAGGACGCTTCTTTCACCGCGAGGATCGATGCCAGCCTTCACGAGTCGCGCATTGCGGCTGATGAGTTGAGCGGTCTCCTTTTCGAACTGGATAGGGATTACTCCGGTTTCCTTGAAAATCTGCAACCTTTGATCTCGGAGCTGATATCCAAGTGTCGAGAAGGCCTGAAGGAACTGGTGCCGGCGCTGGAAGAGCTCTCAGCCCTGTCTAAAGCCATCGAACCGGTGATGAGGGAAGAGGCGGTGATAACCCAGATGGAAGCGCCTCGCTCTGACCAAGAGTGGCTGGAGCGGCTCAGGAGATTAGAAGGTGCTTTGAAAGCCTCGTTGCCCGCCCTCAAGAACCTATCCCCTGGGGGAAGCCGTTTCCCCGGCTTGAAAAACGCCCTGCTCGAGATATTCTCCCTACTAGATGAGATGGTGAGGCGGCTGGCGAGTTCGTTGCCGGGCAGGGCGGGGCAGCGGAATATCTCGATAGAGGACAAATTCGACCGTATGCAGGACCTGATCAGGGGTTGGGATGGATTGGTCGATAGGGAATTCTCGGGGCTGTCGATCTTCAAGCTCGACCCCCACCTCGAGCGGGTGGAGCTGGAGATAAACGAGCTCCTGCTTCGAAGGCGATAGACCCATTCGCAATTTCGGCAATTGATATCCGATAATGGATGTATTAAGGTTAGCCTGCGAAATAATGTGAATAGCCCGCCTTTCAACGCTGGCCGGGAGGAAACGAGCAAGCGATGGCGTGGACGATGGAGCCCCTGGGCTCACTTCCCAAAACCGCCTTGGCCAAGGTGGAGGGGGTGGTGGATTCCACCAACGTGGAGGAATTCTTCTCCTTCTTGAACGCCGCTTTCAAGGAGGGGGAAAGGGCGATCATAATGGACCTCTCCGGCCTGAGTTACATCTCGAGCGGAGGCCTTTCGGTGATAGTGGATGCCTATAAGAAAGCGGTCAAGGCGGGAGGAACCCTGGTAATCCTGGGGATAAGCGAGATCATCATGGAGTCTTTCACGGCCGTGGGGCTGGACAAGGTCCTTCCCTTCGCCAAGAGCTTAGAGGAGGCTATCGAATTGGCGAAGGAAAAAACCGGCGGGTAAACGGGTTGAGGCCGAAGCCGAACCAATGCTGAAACAGCGCCGGTGCGAGACCTCGTTTAGGCGTAAACCCCTGTTAAAACGCGGATTTTAACTTGAGTTAAGAACTATCCGTCTCGGTCTTGCTCGGGTCACTCCTCGAGAGCACGATCTCTAGGTTCCTAAAAGGTCCATAAATAATACAATTGAAAAGCATTCAAGAGAGAAACGTTTAGAGGTGGAACAGGGGTCCCTTTCTTGATGGGCTCGGGTCTCAGATGGCCACCACCCTCATCACCTCCTCGATGGAGGTGATGCCCATCTTGACCTTTATGAAGCCATCGTCCCTCATGGTGATGAGCCCTTCCTCCTTTGCCTGTTTCATGATGGTGGTGGCGGAGGCCTCTTTCACGGTGAGCCTCTTTATCTCCTCGCTCATGAGCATGACCTCGTAAAGCCCGATCCTTCCCTTGTAACCGGTGCCGTTGCACTTGGCGCAGCCGGTCTCGCTGGCCTTGTAGAGTATGAGGCCCTTTTCCTCCCCGTCCTGTAGCGGGAACCCCAGGCCCTTTAAGATATCGGGATCGGGCTCGTAGGGGACCTTGCAGTTAGGACACAGCTTCCTGACCAGTCTCTGGGCCATCACGCAGGAGACGGCCGAGGACACCAGGTAGGGTTCCACCCCCATCTCGATGAGGCGAGGCAAGGCACTCGGGGCGTCGTTGGTGTGCAGGGTGGACAGGACCAGGTGACCAGTGAGGGCTGCCTCTATGGCCGTTTTGGCGGTTTCCCGGTCGCGGATCTCCCCCACCATGATTATGTCGGGGGAGGTGCGCAGGATGTTCCTCAGGGCCGTGGCGAAGGTCAGGCCCGCCTTGGGGTTCACCTGAACCTGGTTGATGCCGGGCAGCCTGTACTCCACCGGGTCCTCTACCGTGGTGATGTTCCTGTCCTCGGTGTTCAGCACGTTGAGGGTGGCGTAAAGGGACGTGGACTTGCCGCTACCGGTTGGCCCGGTGACCAGGATGGCGCCGTATGGCTGAGTATACGCCTTCCTATATTTCTCCAACGCCTCGGGGAGAAAGCCCAGGTCCTCCAGGCGCAACAGGATGCTGGATTTGTCAAGGATTCTCAAAACAACCTTCTCCCCGTAAACGGTGGGGAGCACGGCCACGCGGAAGTCGATGGCCTTTCCGTTGTGCACCATGCCGAAGTGGCCGTCCTGGGGAACCCGATGCTCGGCTATGTTCAGGTCTGAGATGATCTTTATCCTGGACACGATCCCGGTGTGCACGCTCTTGGGCACCCTCTTGATCTCCTGGCAGACACCGTCGATGCGATAGCGGATCAGGACCTCATCCTCCCGGGGGTCTATGTGGATGTCGCTAGCCCCCCTGTTCACCGCCTCGGTCACGATGGTGGTGGTGAACCTGACCAGGGGGGTGTCGTCCACCACCCCTCCCAGTTTATCCTCCTCCAGCTCTTCTTCCTTCCCCTCCAGGGCTTCCTCTACCACGTCGGTGTCCAGGTGATAATACCTCTGGATGGCGTGGAGGATATCCTCCTTGGCGGAAACCACGGGCTTCACCTGGTAGCCGGTGCTGAGCCTGATATCGTCCAGGGCGTAGATGTTTGTGGGGTCGGCCATGGCCACCACCAGCTTGTCGTCCTCGAAGTCGATGGGGATGCACACGTAACGGTTGGCCATGGCCTCGGAAATGGTGTTGGTGGCCTGGATGTTGATCTTGTATTCCAGCAGGTCCACGTACTCCAGGCCCAGTTCCCGGGCGATGAGCTCCGCCAGCTGGTTTTCCTTGACGAAGCCCATCTCCAGCAGCACCTTCCCCAGGGAGGCGCCTACTTCTTTCTGCCTCTCCAGGGCGGCCTGGAGCTGCCTTTCGGTTATCAGCCCGTGCTTGAGGAGCAGCTGCGAAAGCCTGTCCGTTGACGTGGCCATGCCTTTCACCTCGATAATTGCATTTTACGTAAAAGTAATCGACAACGCTTCGGGATATCTATAGGGGGTGATTTGGAAAATCTACACCGCTGGATATATCCTAACTTGCTGTTCCAGGCTTCCGCAGGGAGCGGACGAAGTCGGCATAGACGCACTCCAGGTTCCCGCAGGTGAAGCAATCGGTGCTCAGGTACCGGTCGCCCCGGTCAGGGAGGATGACCACGATCCTTCCGCGGTCCATCTTCTCGGCTACCTGAAGGGCCACGTGTACCGCCGCTCCGGATGATATGCCCACAAAAAGGCCTTCCACCCTTGCCAGCACTTTGACGGTGTTGAACGCGCAGCCGTCCTCGACGTTTATCTTCTCGTCGAGCAGAGATAGATCCATGATGGGGGGCATGAATTCAGAGAGGTTACGGAGTCCCTGGATGAGAGAGCCCGGATAGGGCTCCACTCCCACTATCCGGAGATCAGGGTATACCTCCCTCAACCTCTTTCCTACCCCCACGATAGTCCCGCCGGTTCCAATTCCCGCTACCAGCACGTCTATTTCGTCCACCTGGTGGAGGATCTCCTCGCCGGTTCCCTCGTAGTGGGCTCTCACGTTATCAGGATTCGCGAACTGGTTGGGGTGATAGTATGAGGGGTCCTGGCTCATCTCAAGGGCCTTTTCGATGGCCCCGTTCATGCCCAACTCAGCGGGGGTAAGGATGACCTCCGCCCCGAAGGCCTCCATAACCCTCCTTCTTTCCACGCTCATGGACTCGGGCATAACGATTTTCAGGCGATACCCCTTGTAGGCGCAGATCATGGCCAGTCCGATCCCGGTGTTGCCGCTACTGGCCTCTATAACCGTTTTTTCCGGGGTGAGCTCTCCCCGGGCTTCGGCTCCCTCGATCATGTACTTAGCGATGCGATCTTTTACCGAGCTGCAGGGATTGAACCCCTCCATCTTGGCGTATATCTCCACCTTGGGGTTCGAGGGAACGACCTTGGTGAGGCGCACCAAGGGCGTGTTGCCGATCATCTCCAGAGGGTTTTTAGCGGTGAACATCTCCGATCTCACTTGATCGAGTCTTCTCTCTATAGCTCGGGTTCAACGCGTTTTTAAAATCGCCTAATCGCAAGATCAACTTTCTCAAAGATTTCCGTGTGCCGTTTTCAAGGCCAAGGCCTCGCAGGCTACCCAATTATAGAGCATGCCCGACGTGACGCGAAAGCGGAGTGACTGCTGCGCGATATCCGGCGGCTTTTTCCGATAAGTATCTGCTCAACATTTCCTTTTACGTGCGCTGGATAAGTTTACTTGCGCTGGAAAAGGCCTTGGGCCGGTGGCTCCATCGATCCGCGTGCAAGAAATGAAATCGAGATCGGGAAAGCGCCCGCATTACTATCGATGAAAGGACTCTTGGCCATCGATATATAGCCTCCAGGACAGTAGCTACCGGGACAGCGGACTTTGCGCGTTGTCCGGAAAAAGTGTCTCTTTTCATGGCCGTCGAAAAACCGGCGCGTGGGGATTGGCCCACGACTGACCTGGGACGTTGATGCCTTGTTTCGTCGAAGCAGAGGGCGCTATGGGACCAATATCGCTCATTCCTTTCCATCCCAGGGGACGAGGGAAGCCGGGGTCTTAACCGGGTAACCTGATCATGGAAGCGACGCCTCAACCGACCTTGAACCGGTAGGATGCCTCTTTCATGATCCGCAGGTTGGCGAAGGGGGTGTCAAGTCCCAGCCCGCAGGGAGGTGAGATGAGCGAGGCTCCCCGCCTAACCGTGAGCAACACCTCCTCCAGGACCATCTCGGGTGGGAAGTATCGTACCAGGGAGGGAGGCACGGTTCCCACCACCGGTTTGGCCAAGAAGGACGATGCCTCACCGGGGTCTACCTCGGGGTCGAAGGAGAAGACGTCCACGTGAGCCTCGCGACAGGCGTTGATCATTTCCTTCCGTGACCCGCATAGGTGGAGTATCAGGTAAGCCCCTCCCAGGTGGATATAGCGGGCCACTTCGTTGAGATATGGAAGTACGTTGGAGAACAGGTCTATGCCCACGTAGGTCCCCATTTTCCCCACCGGTTCGTGGATCACGATGATCTCGGCGCCCCTTTCCACCAAGGCTTCCGCATAGGAGCAGAGGAACGAGACCAGCACCTCTAACAGCCGATGGAGAAACTGGGGGTCCCTGCGCATCAGGTCCAAGAGGGTGGTGGGGCTGACCAGGTAGGAGACGAGAGTTGCCGGGCCAGTGATATTCCCCATCACCGGCACGTGGGGCCTCATCTTCCTCAGCAGTTCCACGGCCCTTAAGACCTGGGGTATCCTCCCCCGGTTCAGGGGGGTGGGGGGAACGCTCTC
>JBBFMI010000093.1:0-7444 GCA_037478635.1 Candidatus Geothermincolales bacterium
CTTGAGGATCTCGATGGTCTGCTCCACCGTGGGCTCCTCCACCAGTATGGGCTGGAACCTCCTCTCGAGGGCCGCGTCCTTCTCCAGGTGCTTCCGGTACTCGTCCAGGGTGGTGGCGCCGATGGTCTGCAGTTCGCCCCTGGCCAAGGCCGGCTTGAGGATGGAGGCGGCGTCTATGGCTCCCTCTGCCGCGCCGGCTCCCACCAGGTTGTGCAGCTCGTCTATGAACAGGATGATGTCGCCCCGGCTGCGGATCTCCTTGACCACCTTCTTGAGGCGTTCCTCGAAGTCGCCCCGGTAGCGAGAACCGGCCACCAGGGCGCCCAGGTCCAACGTGTAGAGCTGTTTCCCGGCCAGGGTATGGGGGACTTCGTTCCTCACGATGGCCTGGGCCAGGCCCTCCACCACCGCCGTCTTGCCCACGCCCGGCTCGCCGATGAGCACCGGGTTGTTCTTCGTGCGGCGGGACAGGACCTGCATCACCCGCTCGATCTCCTTTTCCCTCCCGATGACCGGGTCCAGCTTGTTCTGGGCCGCCAGCTGGGTGAGGTTGCGGCCGAACTGGTCCAGCAGGAGGTTGCCCTGGGGTTGAGCCTCTCCGCTCCGGGAAGCCTCCCTGGCCTCGGGGGAGGAACCGGTCAAAAGCTGCACCACCTGGTGTCTCACCTTGTCCAGGTCCGCGCCGAGCTTCATCAGGACCTGGGCGGCGACTCCCTCTCCCTCCCTTATCAGGCCCAGGAGGATATGCTCGGTGCCGATGTAGTTGTGCCCGAGCTGCAATGCCTCCCGCAGGGAGAGCTCCAGGACCTTCTTGGCCCTGGGAGTGAAGGGTATGTGACCGGTGGGGGCGGTGCTTCCCCTCCCGATTATCTCCTCCACCTGGCTGCGGACCGCCTCCAGGCTGATCCCCAGGGACTGGAGGGCCTTGGCGGCTATTCCCTCACCCTCCTGGATCAACCCCAGGAGAAGGTGCTCGGTTCCTATGTAGTTGTGGTTCAGCATCCTGGCCTCTTCCTGGGCCAGGACCACCACCCTCCTCGCTCTATCAGAAAATCTCTGGAACACGTCTATAACCTCCAATCCGCGTATTCCGCATTTTTAATTTTATATCATCGGCCCGAAAGGCAACCGTTTCCGAGCTCGCCTCGGCGAAGTCCCTCTCCGCCTCCTTCGGGCTCCTGATCCTCGTTTCTCCCCTCGGCCTACCATCACCTTCTAAGGCCCCGGTTATCACGTCCTCCTTACCGGATTTTCATCCCCGGGGAACCATTCGGCCATGTCCTATGTCAATGACCCATCCACACCCCTTCAACCTGCCCTGCAGCCCCTGCTTCGTGGGCTTATCGTTCACTACTGCTATCGGAATCTTCCTCCCGTCCTATAAGACGAAACGGGGCGCGATCCTGTTACGCTTTCGTTACGATTCCGGACCGCCTGGCCCCAATTTAACGCGGACAACCCCGGAGGGAAAGCCAAAATGGGGATACGGGAATAGGGGAAAAGATTGATTTTCCCCGGGTCATGCCTCCTCGGGCCTGAGGTGGGGAAACAGGACCACCTCCCGTATGGAATGGGAGTCGGTGAGCAACATCACCAGCCTGTCCACCCCCAGCCCCAGGCCCCCGGTGGGGGGCATGCCGTATTCCAGGGCCATCAAAAAGTCGAGGTCTATCCGGTGGGCCTCCTCGTCCCCCTTCTCCCGGAGGCGCAGCTGCTCCTCGAACCTGCTCCGCTGGTCCAGGGGATCGATGAGCTCCGAGAAGGCGTTGGCGAGTTCCCTTCCCGCGGCGATGAGCTCGAAGCGCTCCACCAGGAACGGGTCATCCCGGTGTTCCCTCGCCAGGGGGGATATCTCCTTGGGATAATCCATGACCAGGGTCGGTTCCCAGAGTTCCGGCTCCACCAGCTTTTCGAACAGCTCCGCCATGACTTTCCCCTTCCCCCAGCCTCTCTCCACCGTTATCCCGTGATCTTCCGCCATGTCCACCAACTTCTCCAGGGGGGTGTCCGGGCTCACCTCCACGCCCAACCTCTCGCTCAACGCCTCCAGGAAGCGCACCCTCCTCCAGGGTGGACGGAAACCCATCTCCCGTCCCTGGTAAGTGAACTCGAGGGTCCCCTTGACCGCCGTGATCACCTCGGAGAGCATCTCCTCCAGGAAAGCGGCCAGGTCGTGGTAGTCGGCGTAAGCCCAGTAGAACTCGAGCATGGTGAACTCCGGGTTGTGCTTGTAGGAGATGCCCTCGTTGCGGAAGTTGCGGTTCAACTCGTAGACCTTCTCCAATCCCCCCACCACGCAGCGTTTCAGGTAGAGCTCGGGGGCTATGCGCAGGTAGAGTTCCTGCCCCAGGGCGTTGTGATAGGTCTTGAAGGGCCTGGCGGCGGCTCCCCCCGGGATGGGATGCAGCATGGGGGTCTCCACCTCTACGAATCCCCGCTCGTCCAGGAACCTCCTCAACTCCTTTATCACCCTGGTCCTGGCGAGCACCCTCTCCCGGGTCTCCGGGTTGACCAGCAGGTCCAGGTACCTGCGACGGAAGCGCAGCTCCACGTCCCTCAACCCGTGCCACTTCTCCGGTAGGGGACGGAGGGACTTGGAAAGCAGGGTGAACTCCTCCACCCTGACCGTGAGCTCCCCCCTGCGGGATCGGAACACCTCGCCCCTTACCCCCACGAAATCCCCGATGTCCAAAAACTGGAAATCTTCGTATCCCTCCTCGCCCAGGCCGTCCAGGGAGGCCAAGAGCTGGATCCTTCCACCGTTGTCCTGGAGGTCCGCGAAGGTCGCCTTCCCGTGCCGGCGCAGGGCCATGATCCTGCCCGCCACCGAAGTGCGGTACCCGGAACCATCGCCGGCTGGCAATTCCCGGAATCTGTCCTGGAGATCGGAAGCCAGGTCGGCCTTGTCGAACCTCAGGGCGTAGGGGCTTACTCCCTTTTCCTTCCAGGCCTCCAGTTTCTCCAGCCGTCTCCGGTAAAGTTCGTTCTCCTCCTGAAGAAAGTTGTCGCCGGTGATCTCTGACATGTGGTACTCCCCGCAAAGGTCTCTCGGGCCGCCAGATCGGGGCCCGTCACAACCGGAGTGAGGATATGGCTACTCGATGCTCACGATCCGGTACTTGATCACCCCGGATGGCACGCTCACGTCCACGACCTCTCCGGCCTTCTTTCCCAGTATGGCTTTTCCCACGGGGGACTTGTCGGAAAGGCAGGCGTCGTCGCCCCTGGCCTCGGCGGAACTCACCAGGCGGAAGGTCATCCTCTCTCCCCTCTCCAGGTCCTCCAGGACCACGGTCGAACCCAGGGTGACCTCTTCCTTGCCCACCTCGTCCTGGCGGATTATCCTGGCGTTGTTAAGGATCGTCTCTATCTCGACGATGCGGCCGAGCACGAAGGCCTGTTCGTGCTTGGCGTCCTCGTACTCGGAGTTCTCCATCAGGTCGCCGAAAGAGCGGGCCTGTTCCAGCCTCTTGGCCACCTCCCACCTCTTCACGTTTTTCAGGTATTCCAGCTCCTCCTGGAGCTTGCGGTAGCCTTCCTCGGTGAGGACCACGTCGGTCTCTTTCTCCTCCCTGTAATCATCCGGGAAAGTGGTCTGGAAATCGTATTCTTCCATCATAAACCCATCCATCCTTTCGATTTTTTTCGTAACAGCAAGGTATTATAGGTTAAGGCCGAATTAGCGTCAAAAGCATGGGTCCGGCGAGGGGAAAAGAAACCGCGGAGAAGGCCTGATCCGAAAAGGGCGATGTGCGCATGGGCCACCCGGCACGGGAAAAGCCGGTCTCAACTGGCGGGAAAGGCCGCTCGGCTGGTTCGGGTAAAATGCAATGGAAAAGTAAGTGATCGAATCCGCTCTCGCTGATGTCTCGGGATCGCCAGGCCGGACGGGGAGGCGGATATGGGCGAGAAGAACTTGAATGCCCTCTTCAGTCCACGCAGCATAGCGGTCGTGGGAGCCTCACCCAGTGAAGGCAAAGTGGGCAGGGTGCTCCTGGAAAACATAATCAGGTCAGGTTTTCCAGGCCAGGTGTATGCCGTCAACCCGAAGCACGATGAGATCCTCGGCGTGCCCTGCTATCCCTCGGTGACCGCCATACCCGATACGCCACAACTCGCGGTGATAGCCGTGCCCGCTCCCCTGGTGGAATCCGTACTGGAAGATTGTGGAATAAAGGGAGTCGAGGTGGCGGTCGTAATCTCCGCCGGCTTCAAGGAAACGGGAAGCGAGGGATACGAGCGGGAGAGGAACCTGCGCATAACTGCCGAAAAACACGGCATAAGGGTTCTCGGGCCCAACTGCCTCGGGGTGGCCGACACCTTCACACCCCTGAACGCCACCTTCGCCGCCTACCCCCCTCCCCCGGGAAAGGTGGCCTTCATCTCCCAGTCGGGCGCCCTCTGCACTGCGGCCCTGAGCTGGGCCAACGAGAACGGCTTCGGCTTCTCCCGCTTCGTGAGCCTGGGGAACAAGATGGACCTGGACGAAAGCGACATCCTCGGTGTCCTCGAGGAAGACGACAACACATCGGTGGTGGCCGCCTACCTGGAGGGCATCGACAACGGGAACGAGTTCGTCCGGGTGGCCAGGTCGCTGACCCGGAAAAAGCCGGTGATCGTCTTCAAGGCCGGGACCACCCAGGCCGGGGCCAGGGCCGTCTCATCCCACACCGGTACCCTGGCGGGCTCCGAGAGGGCATATGCCGCGGCCTTCCAGAAATGCGGCGTCCTCAGGGCGGAGACCGTGGAGGAGCTCTTCCAGCTCTCGCGAGGTTTCGCCCATAGCCGCCCCCCGGGGGGTGACCGGGTGGCAATCATCACCAACGCCGGCGGTCCGGGGATAATAACCTCCGACGCGGTGGAAAGGAGCGGGCTTCACCTCGCCTCCTTCTCCGAGGAGACGATAGGGAAACTGCGAGAGAAACTGCCGCCCGCCGCCAACATCTACAACCCGGTGGACGTGCTGGGGGACGCGAGGGAGGACAGGTACGAGCTGGCGCTGCAAGCGGTGCTCCAGGACCAGGGCGTGGACTCGGTGGTGGTGGTGCTCACGCCCCAGGCCATGACACGGGTGAGAGAAACGGCAAGGGTGGTGGCAAGACTGGCCATGGGCACCGAAAAGACCGTGCTGGCGGTGTTCATGGGCGGGAAAGAGGCGGAGGAGGCCGAGGAGATCCTCGTTCATGGAGGCGTGCCCAACTTCAGGTTTCCCGAGGAGGCGGTGAGGGTGCTGGTGAAGATGCGCGAGTACGCGCGGTACAGGGAGAGAAAGCCCTCCCAACCGAGGGAGTTCCCCGTGGACCGGGAAAAGGTGAGGAAAATCCTGGAATCGCTAATCTCGCGGGGCAGGAAAGAGCTGGTGGAGGTGGAATCCAGCGAGATACTCAAGGCCTACGGGATACCGGTGGCGAGGAGCATCCTGGCCACCAACCTCGAGGAATGCATAAGGGCGGGACGCACCATAGGCTATCCGGTGGTGGCGAAGATAGCTTCCCCCAACATACTCCACAAGACGGACGTGGGCGGGGTGGTGGTGAACATAACCAACACCGACGAACTCATCAACGCGTACGAGCGGATAAACTCGAACGTCAGGCGGCTCCTGCCGGAGGCGGAGATCTGGGGCATCCTGGTGCAGGAGATGCTTCCGCCCTCGAAGGAGCTGATCATAGGCGCGAACCGGGACCCCCAGTTCGGCCCCCTGTTGATGGTGGGCCTGGGCGGCATCTTCGTGGAGGTCTTAAAAGACGTCAGTTTCCGACTGGCGCCTCTGGCCGAGGAAGATGCGCGGTCCATGTTGCAGGAGCTCAGGAGCTACTGGCTTCTGAAGGGGGTGAGGGGGGAGCCCCAGTCGGACGTGGATTCGGCCGTGGAAGCGATCCTCCGGGTATCCCAGCTCGCCTGCGATTTCCCCGAGATCGCTGAGATGGACATAAATCCCCTCAGGGTGTTGGAAAAAGGAAAGGGTTGTATAGCGGTGGACGCCCGTTTCGTCCTCCAACATTGAAAGGATGATGGATATGAAAGGGATATACCTCTGCTCGGAAAGAAGGGGCGCGGGAATCCATACCGTCTGCCTCGGCCTGTTTCTCCGGTTCCGGGAACTGGGCCTTAATCCGGGATATTTCAAGCCCCTCGGATACAGCTACTTCCACGAGGGCGAGCTCGTCCACGACGAGGACGCCTTGAACATGAAGAGGATCCTGGGACTGGAGGACGACCTCGAGGACATCTGCCCGGTGATCATCACCTCCGAGCTGGTGAGGGAGGCGATGGGAACGCGCTGCGAGGACTACGCCACCAGGGTGAAGGACGCGTACGCGAGGGTGTCCAGGGGCAAGGACGTCATGGTGGTCCACGGGGCCATGAACACGCGGCAGGGATGGCTGCTCGGGATCTCCGGCTATCACCTGGCGGAATCCCTGGACCTTCCGGTGATCCTGGTGGAACGCTTCGACGACGTCATGCTGGCCGACAACGTCTTGGCGGCCAGGGAATGGTTCGGCCACCGGTTCCGGGGCGTCATCTACAACATGATCCCGGGTAAGAGGCAAAGCTTTTTCCGGGACCACCTGAGGCCACGGCTGGAAAGGGAGGGAGTGCGCGTATTCGGGGAGATCCCCATGGAAAGCCTGCTCCGCTCGGTGACGGTGAGCGACCTCTCCTCTTCGCTGGGCGGGGAACTGCTCACCGGGGAGGTGGCCCAGGAAAAGCTGGTGGAGGAAGTGGTGGTGGGGGCAATGAACCCCGAGCACGCCCTCAACGTGTTCCGCCGCAAGAGGAACTTCTGCGTGGTCACCGGTGGCGATCGGAGCGACATCCAGCTTGCGGCCATGGAGGCAGGCGCTGGCTGTATCGTCCTTTCGGGAAACCTCCATCCATCACCCATCATCGTGTCCAAGGCCAGGGAGATGGGAGTGCCCATAATCCTGGTGGGCACCGACACCTTCTCCACCGCCGAGAACGTGGAGCAGGTCATCCGCACCGGAAGGTCTTACCAGCCCAGCAAGATAGAGCGGCTGAGGGAGCTCATAACCGGTTACGTGGACGTGGAGGGGATCCTCGAAGTCATAGGGCTCGGGCAGAGGCCATCGGGTTGACGGGGCTTTCAGCGGTCTATGGCGCGGAGAAGGGGATAGGGGTTGACCGGTCCCCCGTGATTGGGGTGGAACTCGAAGTGAAGGTGGGGACATCCCCTGGCATTACCGGTATCTCCCACGTAACCTATGACCTGCCCGGCGCGCACCCTTCCCGACGCGGCGAACCCGGCAAGGTGCATGTAGTAGTACAGATGTCCGTTGTCGCCGTGCAGCGCTATGTACAGGCCGGCCTTGCCACCGCTTCTCTGTTCCACCACTCCCGAGGTTATGGCCACCACCGGCGTACCCCGGGGGGCCATGATGTCGCAGCCCTTGTGGGTCCTACCCCCCGAGCGGGGAGCGCC
>JBBFMI010000094.1:0-3634 GCA_037478635.1 Candidatus Geothermincolales bacterium
CCACCTCTTCCACCTCACTCTGGCCGTGGGAAGCGGAAAGGAACCACGATTCCAGGGGGGATGGCGGCAGATACACCCCCCTCTTAAGCATTTCGTGGAAAAACGTGGTATACATGCCGGAATTCGATCCTTTCGCTCCCTCCAGGTCACGCACGTCCTTGTCGGTGAAGAAGATGGACAGCATGGATCCGAAACGGTTGACCTTGACGGGAAGCCCGGCCTCTTCCGCCGCTTCCGAAATTCCCTTCTCCAAAATCCTGCCGTTATTTTCCAGTTGCGGATACGGGTTCATCTCTTCCAGCTCCTCGAGGGTCGCGATCCCCGCGGTAACGGCCAGGAGGTTGCCGGCCATGGTGCCCGCTTGATATACGTCTCCCAGGGGTGATAAGCCCTCCATTATCTCGCACCTTCCGCCGAAGGCAGCCAAGGGCAGGCCGCCGCTCATCGCCTTTCCCAGGCACACCAGGTCCGCTTCTACTCCGAAAAGCTCCTGGACGCTCCCGAACAGGAAGCGGAAACCGGTGATCACTTCGTCGAAGATGAGCAGTGAACCGTACTTGTCGCAGAGATCCCTTGCCGACGAGAGAAAACCTTCCAGCGGGGGAACAACCCCCATGTTCCCTGCCACCGGCTCAACGACGATGGCGGCTATCTCTTCGCCCCGCTCTCGGAAGACCTCTTCCAAGCCCTCGACGTCGTTGTACGGGACCAGGAGCGTTTCGGAGACCTGGTTCTCGGTGACGCCCTTGCTGCAGGGGACGGAGAGGAAACCTGCTCCGGAGCCGGCTCCGACCAGGAAGCCGTCACTGTGGCCGTGATAGCAACCGTCGAATTTGACTATCATGTTCCTTCCCGTGAAGGCGCGGGCCAACCTTACGGCGGACATGACGGCCTCGGTGCCGGAGTTGACCAGCCTCACCTTTTCCAGGTTCTTGACGCTGCCGCACAGTAGGCGTGCCAGCTCCACTTCTTCTCCGGTCAGGGCGCCGAAGTTCCAGCCCCGGGACAGCGCGGATCTCAGGCGATCCAGCACCCGGGGATGGGCGTGGCCGAGGATCATGGAGCCCCACCCCATTACCAGATCCAGGTAACACCTGCCTTCCACGTCCCAGAGGCGGCAGCCCGCTGCCCTCTCGATGGGCACCGGATAACCGTTCACGGCCCGGAAAGACCGGACCGGGCTGTTCACCCCGCCGGGGATGTGCCGGCATGCCTCGAGGTAGATGGCGTGGGGACTCATTTCTCTTTCCACCTCGCCACCTCCCAGGCGTGGTAGGTGATGACCATGTCGGCTCCGGCCCTGAACATGGATAGCAGGATCTCCTCCACTGCCTTCCTCTCGTCGAGGTGACCCTCGCGGGAGGCCGCCTTGATCATGGCGTACTCGCCGCTCACGTTATAGGCGGCGAGCGGGAGCAGGGTCCTGCGCCGGGCCTCTGCCAGCAGGTCCAGGTAGGGAAGGGCGGGTTTTATCATCAGCATGTCGGCGCCCTCTTCCTGGTCGGCGTCGAGCTCCCTCAGCGCTTCCCGGAGGTTCGTGGGAGGAAGCTGGTAACCACTCCGGTCGCCCTCCCGGGGAGCGCTGGACGCGGCCTGCCTGAAGGGACCGTACAGGGAGGAGGCGAATTTGGCGGAATAGGACATGATCAGCGTGTCCGTTAATCCCCTGCTGTCCAGGGCTTTCCTTATGCTGCTCACCATGCCGTCCATCATGGCCGAAGGCGCCACCATGTCGGACCCGCATTCCGCCGCGGCCACGGCGTACCTGGAAAGCAATTCCAGGGTCTCGTCGTTGTCCACTTTTCCGTCCCGCACGACGCCGCAGTGACCGCTTTCCGTGAAGGAACAGAGGCATATGTCGGAGATGAGGACGGCCTCCGGGAATTTCCTCTTTATCCCGTCCAGGGCGAGGAAAAGAGGATTGGAGCTCGACAGGGCATTTTCACCTCGGGGGCTCTTTTTTTCGGGGACTCCAAACAGGAGGAGGGCATTGAGTCCGGATTCCAGCATCCTTCCCGCCATTCCGGGGGCAAGGTCCGCGCTTACTCTCAGGATACCCGGGAGCGAGGAGTCGGTGTCATCGAGTCCCCTGCCGGGCAGGATGAAGAGAGGCTGTATAAGTTTTCCATGGTCGAGAGAGTTCTCGCGCAACATTTTCATCAGCGACTGACTTCGCCTCATCCTCCGCAGTCTGACATCAGGGTATTTGCCCATCCGTTTTCACCCCCAGGTGATCCAGGAGCGCCTTTACCAACCCGTCCTCGGAGTGATCGTCGGCGACGAAAGCCACGTCGATCCCCAGTTCCCTTGCCCTTTCACCCGTCACGGGACCTATGCATCCCACGGTGATGCCGCTCAACAGATGCGTCTTCCCATCCAGGAGGGCGATGAGGCCTTCCGCGGTGGAGGGGCTGGTGAGGAGGATGATGTCCACCTCCGAGCGTTCCATGGAGAGGATCAGGGAACGATCCGGCCGGTTTGCCACCTCTGTGCGATAAGGATGGGCCTCTTTCACCGTTGCGCCTTTTCGCCGTAGGAATTCCGCGAGCCCTGGAGGGGCCAGGTTTGACCGGCAGAGGAGGACGGGTTCCCCTGCCAGGGGGATATCGGCCAGTGACGCCATCAGGCCATGGGTAGAGTGTTCCCGGGGAACCAGGTCTGCTCTCAGGCCCCAGGAGAGGAGGGCCTTTTCCGTTCCGGGGCCCATGGCCACTATGCGGGATCCGCTCATGTCCCTCGCGTCGTGGCCCAGCTCCAGCATCCTCTCCATGAAGAATTTCACCGCGTTCGGACTGGTGAATACAGTCCAACGGAAATCGCGAACGTGCTTTATCAACCGATCAAGGGCCGGGTCGTGGTTAGCAGAGATCCTTACGGCGGGAACGTTCCGGGCCGAAGCCCCCAGGTCGGTGAGCCTCAGGCAGAGCGGGCGGGACTGGCGGTGATCGCGCAGGGTCAGGATCCTCTTGCCGTGGAGTGGAAGTTGTTCGCGCCGCCGGAGGAGGTTGCCCATCTCCACCACCCTTCCTATCACCAAGAGGAGGGGGGAGGAGAGACTGGCCTCCCGTACTCTGGATTCCAGGCTTCCCAGGTCCGCGATGACCGATCTCTGGCGCCCGGTAGAGCCCCAGCTGATGGCGGCGGCCGGCTCGCCCGGCGACCGCCCGGAGGCTATGACCCTACTGGTAATCTCTCCCAGATTGGCACTCCCCATGAGCACCACCAGGGTGTCGCAGGAAGCGGAGATGCCCTCCAGGTCCACTGATTCGATGCCTCCCTCGCACGTGTTCCCGGTGACCACCGCCAGGGACCTGGCAACTCCCCGGTGGGTGACCGGTATGCCGGCGGCGGCAGGTGCCGCCAGGGCGGAGGATACGCCGGGAACCACCTCGTAATCGATCCCGCATCGAGCGAGAAAGAGGGCTTCTTCCCCGCCCCTGCCGAAGAGAAATGGGTCTCCCCCCTTGAGCCTCAAGACCAAGCGGCCCCTTCTGGCCTCCCGCAGCAATATCTCGTTGATCGCTTCCTGCGAGGGCGCCTCCTTCCCCGGCGTTTTCCCGACACATATCAGTTCCTTGCCCTCGGGCACGAGGCAGAGGATCTCCTCCGGTACCAGCCGGTCGTAGACTATTAC
>JBBFMI010000094.1:3644-7366 GCA_037478635.1 Candidatus Geothermincolales bacterium
GTCGGCCTCCTCCAGGAGGCGGGCCGCCCTGAGGGTGAGGAGCCTCGGGTCACCGGGTCCCGCTCCTACCAGGAATACCTTGCCGGCCCTTGCGCCGTTGACATCGGCCAAATTCGTCACCTCCACCCCCCCTCCCCGCCGGCGGCGAGGAACAGGGCAAGCTT
The DNA here is from genome assembly GCA_037478635.1 of Candidatus Geothermincolales bacterium. Classification (GTDB taxonomy): domain Bacteria; phylum Actinomycetota; class Geothermincolia; order Geothermincolales; family RBG-13-55-18; genus JACVJK01. Next base: position 3,809 of record JBBFMI010000094.1, read on the forward strand.
CTTTCCCAATTCCCTCGCCTTTGAAACGGGCCCGGATATCTCGCCCCTCCTGGCCCTTCCCTCTTCCTGGAACCAATGGAATGCCAGAAGGTGGAGCTCATCTCCCAGGCAGCGCGCGAGGGCCCCGGTGCGAGTATCGCAATCGGCTCCTACCCAGAGACAGAATTCTCTCTCTGCCTCAGCCTCTGCCCTGGTCTCGGGGTTGTCGATCCGGGAGAGGATGCGGATCAGGCCATGGTCCCCGCGGCGCGCCTCCGCCACCACGATCCCCTGGCCCGGACTGGGAACAAAGTGGCTAACTGGCAGCGTTTGCCTGTTAAATCCGCGCAGGCCCAGCCTGTTAAGGCCGGCAGCCGCAAGTATCAGCGCATCGCATTCTCCCCGCCTGAGTTTCTCCAGGCGGGTCCCCACGTTTCCGCGCACCGGTACCGCGTTGAGGTCCGGCCTGAACAGGGAGAGTTGGAAAGTCCTACGGGGACTGGCGGTACCCACGTTCCCGCCTCCCGGGATTTCTTCCAGTTTTCGGTATTTATAGGAAACCATGACGTCGGATGGATCTTCCCGGTCGCAAAAGGCCGCGAGCACCGTCTCGGGCGGGTTCTGCAGGGGAACGTCTTTTAGGCTATGGACGGCGATGTCCACTTGCCCTTCCACGAGTGCCCGTTGCAACTCTTTCACGAACCCCCCCTTGTCAACCGGTTTTGCAGTTCCCGCGGGTAAGTCACCCGAGGTGGCGATCACCACGAGCTGTATTTCGAGCTCCGGGCGGGTGGCCTGGAGCCTTTCGCTCACCATTTCCGCTTGTCGGATCGCCAGCGGACTTCCTCGGGTTCCTACCCTTACCTTCATCGCCGGTCGCTCACCGCCTCGCCTTGAACAAGGCGTCCACAGGTCGCCTTCACCAGCTGCATGGGCCGGTGTAGGGCCCTGTTCAGCAAAAGTTCGATCTTTTCTTCCAGGAAAGACCTCTCTTCATCCGAAAGCTTGAGCCTGGAATAGATTTCCTCGAGCGTTTTCTCCTTGAAGTCAAGAGCTTCCCTCCTGACCAGGACCGCCAAGGGCGATGATTTCCTCTCTTCCCACCAGGTGCAGATGCGCTCGGTCTCTTCCTCCAGCCTCTTTTCCATCTCCTCGAGTTGAGGGTCCTTGACCGGATGGAGGTTTTCCATGTCCTCTATCCCCAGGAGGACGATGCCCCTCAATCCGGAGCAGTCCCTTGGAAAATCCCTGGGAACGGCTATGTCCACTATCACCAGGGGACTGCTGGACCTTTTTTTCAAGAGGGGCTCAAGCTCTTCCCGGCCGATGAGCTGTCCCCTCCTGGAGGAGGCGCTTATCACCCCGTCAACCCGGATCAGCGTTTCCTTCAGGGCGTCGTAGTGCAAGGTTTCCACGCCGAGGCGACGGGAAAGGTAGCTCAACCTGTCGGGATCGCCTCCCATCAACCAAAGGTTCCCGTAGCCCCTTTTTCTTAGGAGGTGAAAGGCGGTGAGTCCCGCCTGGCCGGTCCCTATGATCAACACCCGTTTATCTCTCGGGTCTCCTAGCCTACTGGAGAGCAACTCTACCGCCGCTCCCATGACCGAGTTTTCCGGGTCCTGGACCTTGTGTTCGCTGCACAGTTCCCTGGCGGAGGACATTATCCGCTGGAGCACTTCTCTCAGGGGATTCCTCAGGGCCCCCACCGAGTCAGCCGCCCTTGCGGCTTTTCGGAGCTGGGAGCGGATCTGGCTTTCTCCCGGGATCATGGAATCCAGTCCACAGGCGACTCTCAGGATATGCCTTATCGCTTCGCGGTCGGCCTTGAGGTACGGTTGGATCTCGGGTCCTTCCCGCGCCGGGAGCCTCTTGAAGACCACGCTTTCCATGGCTTCCTTTAGCTCCTCCACGGTGCCGTAGCAGTAGATCTCGAACCGGTTGCAGGTGTCGAGCAACACCACGCTCTCAAGGCGGCCTTTCAGCTCCCGGAGCAGTTCCTCCCGGGAGGAGGCGTCACAGGCCAGGGCCTCTATCGCGGATAGGGGGGAGGTCCTATGGCTCAGGCCCCATGCCAGCAACGAACGCCTTCCGCCCAACGGTCGAGAGAGCGAGAGGATCAACCTCTCTTCGGCTTCCCGCAGCTTGCCTTCTTCCAGCAGTTTAAGGAAATGGCCGTCCATGGCCCCCATCCATTGTTCGTACGCGGCCTTGACGCCCCTGCCTTTGAGCTCCCGCCTCGCGTCTCCCAGCACCTCGCACAGCAGGGGCACCCTTTCATCGAGTGCCGCCTCGAGTTCCTCGCGGATCATCCTGCTGAGGGCGGGACTCCGCCCGCCCGTGCTTATCGCGATGGTTATCTCCCCCTTCCTTATCACGGAGGGGAAGATGACGTCTCCGGACGATTGGGAGGAATTGGAACATACCAGGATTCCCTTCCGACGACAGAGTTCCTCGATTCCCTCATTAGTCTCGGGGGAATCGCTCATGGCCAGAACGAGGAACTGGCCCTCCAGGTCGTCTTGCACGTAGTCCCTCTTTTCCCATTCGACTTCCCCGTCGGCGATCATCTCCAGCGCCTCGCCGGAGGCCTCGGGGGCCACCACCTTCACCACGGCTCCCGCTTGCTTCAAGGCCCTTATTCGCTTGGCGGCCGCCTTTCCCGCCCCCACCACGAGGCATCGCTTCCCCCTCAGGTCAAGCATCAGGGGATAGTAGGACGACGGAGCGGTCACGTTACCCGTCATGCCGGATCAACCTCCTCAAGACCCTCCTCGCCTCGCCGATGGTGAGGGGAAGGCCCTGGTCGGGAACACCATCCTTCTTGGCAAGTATTTCCATAAGGTGGGCTATCCTGGGCAGGCGGAGCCCGGCTTCCCTTACCGTTTTTACCCGGGAGAAAACGTAAGCGGGGTCGCCCTGCAAGGGACATTGCCCCTGCACGAGCAGGGCGACCCGGTCGCAGAAGACGGGCACCATGTCCATGTCGTGGGTGGCCAGCACCATGCCCATCCCTTGCTCCTCCTTTAGGCTGGCGATGAGCTCCATGAAACGATGGGCTCCCAGGGGATCCAGTCCCGCCGTCGGCTCGTCCATCAGCAGGAAATCAGGACCCATCGCGATCGCCCCTGCCAGCGCCACCCTTTTCTTTTCGCCGTGACTGAGGTGGAATACGGGTGCCTGGGCTTTCTTCTCCATTCCCACGGACCTCAAGGCGTGGATGGCAAGCTCTCTCGCCTCGCTTCTCTCGATGCCTCGGTTTATGAGCCCGAAACTCACGTCTTCCACGGGGGTGGGCAGGAACAGCTGGTCGTCGGGATCCTGGAAAACGATAGAAACGCGGGAGTACAGCTCCCTTTCCCGGAGTTCGTTCAAAGGCCTTCCTTCGAGCGTCACCGTTCCCCGCTCTGGCCTCAGAAGCCCCGCCAAGATCTTGAGGACGGTAGTCTTGCCACTGCCGTTGGGTCCCATCAGGGCGAGGGCCTCGCCCCGCCTCACCGCAAGACCCAAGTCCCTGAGGGCGAAATCCCCGTGGGGATAGCGGAAGAACACGCCCCGAGCGCTAAGCATGGAGGACCCACC